>CAZOMK010000116.1:0-5002 GCA_964580615.1 uncultured Lachnospiraceae bacterium
GGATTGTAATGTCTGATCCTTGTATTTACTTTCTTTCCTTTGCTTAGACGGTGTGGTAAGTACAGTAGGAAATTCATTAGTATGTAGAGCGGAGTAAATGTCCTTGAACAGTTCAATATAATCGATTTTATCTCTTAATCCGTTTTGTATGATGTTTTTTAATAAAGTTTCTTTTGTTGCATCAAACTCATCGATGAATATAGCTGCATTATCAATGATGTCGGTATTGTAGAACATATATGAAGGTTCTACAATTGTAGCATTTCTCGTTAAAAACTTATCCATACTCATAAAAATGATTTGTTTATCACGAGTGTATACTGCGGGATATAGTTTTCCGAGCCATTGCCATCTTTTATTCGTTTTTATTGCGTAAATGCGTTCGTTGACTGTAGAAAATTCTTTTGCCAACATTGTTTGTAGTAATTTTCTGAAATTAGGTTCAGATTTACTACGAAGGTTATCCTTTATACTCCCGATAAAACCTCGCAGTTCAACTTTGTTTACATTTTTTTGTTCTTGCAAGAATCTTACATCTTGAACAAAGGATTTATATTCATCCGTCCTTTTAATTTCGCTCGGTATTTCATTGATTATTTCGCTCTTAAGACCATCGATTACACAATCTGCATTAGCATCTATAAAAAGAAATTTCTCATTAAACTTATCTAATTGACCTGCCTTTTCAAACCAATTTTTAAGTTCTTCAGTAGGAAGATTCTTCTTTAAAGTTGTTATAAAGAAAAACCGCCTTTTACTGTTAGACTCATCCAACGATGCTTCGTAGATATATTTGAGGACAGAGTAAGTCTTACCGTATCCTGTGGGCATATCAAGCAAAAACAAGCCGTTGTTATTGCTGTTATTACAGTAATTCTTGATTGCAGTATACATCTCTGTCCTCCAAAAACAGTTTTTTTGCTGTGAATATACTATACCAATAATATTATACCATATAACTGTGTCTTTTTCTACCACTTTTGCAAATCAAAATGACGGCTCAAAATGACGGCAAGGAGAATTGTTCTCCCTGCCGCCGTTCTCGATTAGTTATAGATTATATCGTTATTTACGATTTCTGTGGCTCTGCTGCGGATATTATTCATCCGAGCAACCCACTCCATTTGATTGTCTGCAGCCATTTGTTTTACGAGCCGAAAAAGCATATCCTCTGCCTGCTTGTTAATATCAGCGAGGTATCCGTTCAACTTGCCACTTGTCAGCAGATTAGTGTAGAACACCTTGCGGTATTGCTTGATGTACCGTAGGTGTCGCTGTCCCCACAACCCAATTTCAGTTTCTTGTTCAGCGGGTAAGGTCAGATTAGGAATTAGATAACCATTTTCCTCGTGATATGTGCCACCCATTTGTTCAAATAATGATTTCATTGCAGTTTCCTCCAAATATAAGTTTTAGATTTTTCTGCAATATACCGTACCGATTATCTTTACCACTTGTTTTCAAAACCTTCGTTACGGCACCTCATTATTCGGAAGAGCCTGTTTTTTTATTCGTTTTCAAGATATTCGACGTATTCCTCAAGGCAGAGTCCGAGCTGTGTCATGCGGTACGCATGATATCTTCCGACGTAGCGATAATGCCACGGCTCAAACGTGATGCCCGTTATGTCCGTTTTTCCTTCCGGGAAGCGCAAAACGAAGCCGAACTTCCAAGCGTTTTCCGTCAGCCAATCATACGCTTTTTCATTTGCGAAGGTTTGCATCGCGGACGCGAGATTATGCATATCGACACACAGTCCCGTCTGATGCTCGCTCGTACCGGGGCGCGCGGAATAGGTTTCGACTATCGCCTCCGCTTCGGCGCGGGTCAATGAGGTGTTATTATTCATTTCACGTTCTACGTATGAGTTAAACAGTTGAATCTGATAAGAATACGAGCGGTAACCGCTCATAACCGACACGGGGTACCCTGTCGGTCCGAGATCGTCATATCCGCAAGCGAAAAGCTCGATGAACAGCGCTTCGAGCGCTTTTTCGGCATACAGTCGAAGCTTTTGCGTGTTTCTTCCGTCCTTACGTGTGTTAACGACCTCGACAAGATCGCTTGGGATGTCGTTTTCTCCGAGCTTGTTCCATGCGTTAACGAGCACAAGATACGCGTCCCTGTCCTCAGGATTCATATACATCTCGTATTCGGAAAGATCGGACACAAACTCCGTCGCGGGTATTTCCGGCTCGTCGGTCGGGTTCGACGTATCATCGTCGGATTCGGAGCCGTCGTCAACGGGCGGGACTGCATCGGCGGGCTTGATCACAAACAGCACCTCGTCTGTTTTTTCGAGAGTTACCGTATGCTCCTCATCGTTTACGGTGACATTGACGCCGCGGACGCATTCCTCAACGAACGAAAGCGGCATCAGTATGTCGTTTACCGAGGAGTAGACAGCATTTGCATTCATTCTGTACGAAAACGAATTGACGCTCACGATTGGAGTTCCGACAGTAAAAGCAAGCTCCTCCGCACCGTCGCCCGTCACGATCCTGCGTTCGTCGCCGCTTCCCGTTATCGTGAAGCCGACGGCTTCGGCAAATTTCGAAAAATCAATATACAAAATTCCGTCTTTCACCGAGTTTTCCTTAGTCTGCTTCCAGGTCAGATCGTCCTTTTCGTTTTCCTTGAAGTAATAGGTGTACGGCGCAGGCTCGGAGCCTGCATCCGACGGCACTCTTGTAACCAAAAACGAGATCAGCACGCAAAGCAGCGCGATTGCAAGCAGCACAAGAAAGATAACGGAAAAAACCATGATCCTCGTTTTCAAAACGCGAGCTTCTCTTTGTCTGCGGCGTCGCTCCGCTTCCTTTCTGCGGCGCTCCTTTTCCTCGAAGATGCGCCTTTGCTCACGCAGTCTCGCTTCACGTTCGCGCGCTTCGGCTTGCCTTGCCGCCTCCGCTCTCATTTGCTGTTCGCGCTCCGCCGCCGCTCTCTGCTCGGCAAAATATCGCTCACGCGGAGTCATTCTGCCGTTATTTCTGTTGTTATTTCCGTTATTCATTTACTTTTTTTCAACAAGCGTAAAATAGGGCGACGTAGGCGAATTGACAATCCTTATCTCGGTACAGCATATAGCGCGTCTGTCAAGCGTTGCGAAGTATTCTCTGAGCTCTTTTCCCTCAAGATCGCCCTCTGCGTGACCGGGATAGACAGCGACGGTAAGCGCACCGCCGTGATCGAGCATTTCGATTGCGGAGATGACGGCGGGCATTGTCGTTTCACGCATTGTCGTTCTTGATTTATCGCCGCCCGGCATAAATCCTAGATTAAACATTCCGACGTTGATCGGTTCTTTAACGTACTCGGCAACGTTCGAATGGGAATCAAGTATCAGCGTAACATTATCGGGACATTCCTCGTTTTTCAGCGTTATTTTCGTAGATTCGAGCGCCGCAGGCTGAACATCGAAGGCGTAAACCTTGCCCTCCTCGCCGACAGCGTGCGACAAAAACGCCGTATCATGACCGTTACCCATTGTGAAATCGACGGCTACGCCGCCTTTTTTTGCATGGCGGAGAATAAACTCCTTCTGCGTAAGCAAAAGATCGAGCATTTCTCCGAATTTCCCTTTATACATAAAGCTCACCCGTAATTAATCAAGCATTACTTAACAAAATCGAACTCGAAATCGTAAACGGATACAGTATCTCCGTTTTTGCATCCGTTTTCCTCAAGCAGAGCTATCACTCCGTACTTTGTCAGCACACGTCCGAAGTAGGCAAGCGACTCTCTGTCGTAGGGATTGACCTGACCGAGCAGATTGAACAGCCATTCGCCCTCGACGACGTAAACGTCGCCCTCCTTGCAGACTGTCGTTTCAACTCCCTTGATCTCGATTTCTTCTTCGGTCTCCTCAGCCTCGTAAACGGTGACGGGAGGAAGATCGCGCAGCTTTTCGCCGACCAGATTAACGAATTCCTTCATATTTTCGCCCGTTGCGGCGGAAATATAGATCAAGTCCCAGCCGTGCTCACGGACGTACGCCTCAAAGCGCTCCACATCTACAACTTCGGGATCGAGCGCATCGCATTTATTTGCCGCGATGAGCTGAGGGCGCTTGGCAAGCTCGGAAGAATAACGGAAAAGCTCGTCGTTTATTTTTTCAATGTCGTCAACGGGGTCACGTCCCTCTGTCGATGCGACATCAACGACGTGTACAAGCATACGGCAACGTTCTATATGACGCAGGAAAGAATGACCGAGACCGAGACCGTCCGACGCACCCTCGATAAGTCCCGGAATATCGGCGGCGACAAAGCCGTTTTCGCCGTAAGAAACGACGCCCAGATTCGGTGAGAGTGTTGTAAAATGATACTGCGCTATTTTAGGTCTTGCCGCGGAGATCTGCGCGAGAATCGAAGACTTGCCGACGCTCGGCATACCGATCAGTCCGACGTCAGCGATCATTTTCAGTTCAAGCGTAACCTCGCGCTCCTCGCCCTTCGTTCCGCTCTTTGCAAAGCGCGGGATCTGACGGGTCGGAGTTGCGAAATGGCGATTGCCCCATCCGCCTCTGCCGCCCTTGCAAAGCGTAAACGGCTTATTGTCGGACATATCATGAATGACGGCGCCCGTTTTCGCGTTTCTGATGACAGTACCGTACGGGACGGGAATTATAAGATCGGGGGCTGTTTTGCCGTGCATTTTTCCGCCCTTTCCGTTTTCTCCGTTTTGTGCTATGAATTTCTTTTTATATCTGAAAGCGAGCAGTGTATTCGTTCCCTCGTCTATCGTGAAAACGATATTGCCGCCTTTGCCGCCGTCACCGCCGTCGGGACCGCCCTTGGAAACGTACTTTTCGCGGTGAAACGAAACGGCACCGTTTCCGCCGTCACCCGCCTTTACATAGATCGTTACATTATCAACAAACATTTATTTTCACCTCTCAGTGCGCGTTTCACGCGCCGATGTTATCGTCAATTATACGTGTGGGCGCAAAATGCACCCGTCAAGCATTTTCTCGCCCTAAAGCAGGGCACAGCGCGTATAT
>CAZOMK010000117.1:0-4962 GCA_964580615.1 uncultured Lachnospiraceae bacterium
CATAACGTCGCCGTCCATATCGAATGTAATACCGTTTCTGAAATCGCCTGCTGTTACCATATTTTTTACGCCGTACCGCCGGTTTCGCGGCACGGTTACTCCTTTCGGTTTTCTACTAACTTATTAATTATAATATAACGTAATCCTTTTTGCAATAGTTTTTTGCTTATAAATCGGCAAAAATACTGTCTCTAACGCTTTTTTTCGATTATATTTCGATTTCTATGAGCTCTTTGGGGCATTCCGTGAGGTTACGGGCGCCTCCGGGGATGATCTCCATCATATCCTCGATTCTGCATCCGTACTTACCTTCGATATAGATACCGGGCTCAACAGTAACGATCTGACCGACCTCAAGCGTCATATCCCCTGCTCCGCCGTGCAGACCGGGTGCTTCATGGATCTGCAAGCCTACACCGTGACCGAGGCTGTGACCGAAGCATCCGACGTAGCCTGCGCCGTCGATTATATCGCGTGCGATCTTATCCGCCTCCGCGTTGCGGAAGCCTTCCGTAATCGCTTCCTCAGCCGCAAGCTGAGCGGAAAGGACTGTATTGTAAAGACGCTTCATTTCGTCGTCGGCCTTACCGACAACAACTGTACGTGTCATATCCGAATGATATCCGTTAACGAGTGCACCGAAGTCAAATGTAAGGAAGCCCTTCTCGATCGGCACGGGACGCGGCTCCCCGTGAGGAAGTGCGGAAGCGGAGCCGGAAACGCAGATCGTTTCGAAGCTGATATCGTCCGCGCCGAGACGACGCATTTTATATTCAAGCTCAAGTGCAAGCTCTGTTTCGGTTACGCCCGCTTTGATCATCGGGAGCAGTTCGGCGAAAGCTTTTTCGGCAATACGCTGTGCGGCAACAATATCGCGAACCTCGGACTCATCCTTGTAGATACGAAGCTTTTCGATGAAATTACCGCCTTCGGTGAGCGTTATGCCCTCAAGTCTCTTGCCGAGAGAGACATATTCTGCGTATGTAAGCGAGCCTTCCTCGAATGCGAGAGTTTCAACATGGTTCTCGCGGCAGAGCTCAAGGAGATAATTTTCGCGTCTGTTGGGTGTAAGAATAACGAAATCTCCCTTTACCTTTGCCTTAGCCGCTTCGATATAGCGAAAATCGGTCAGAACGTACGATTTCTCCTTTGTTATAAGGACGGAGCCGTCCTGAAAATTAAAATCGGTAATATAGCGCTGATTTATTTCGGAGGTGATATAAATCGCATCGAATTCCGACGTTAAAAGTTTTTGTTTGGCTTTATCAAGTCTTGTCATTTTGATTCACTCCTTATATTAAGCCCGATGTGGGCAATAATTATTTCGTTTCAGCCGCTTCTTTTAGATAGCGCTTCATAAACGGCTTTTCTATCAGGCGTTTTGCCTTGAAAAAAAGCGTTTTTTTGTCCTTTATCGGCGGGACTGCGATCGCTCTTATGCCGAAGCGCTTCGCCGCCATGACATCAGTCAAAAGCTGATCTCCCAAAAGGACTGTTTCGCTTTTTACGCTTCCGAGGGTCGCCATTGCACGCTCAAGTCCCCCCGTCATAGGCTTGCCGCTTTTTGCAAATGCGGGAATACCGAGCACGGACGCAAACCTTTCAACTCTTTCGTGATCGTTGTTTGAAACAAAAGCCACAGTCACGTTCGCCTCGGCGAGAGAAAGTATCCAAGAGGTGACCTTTGGCGTCGGCTCTGCGTCATCGTACGTAACGAGGGTATTATCAATATCCGAGATGATTGCCGAAATTCCGTTTTCGCGGCAGAATTCCGGAGTAACCTCATCAAAAGTCCCGAATATAAAGTCGGGACGCAAATATTTATCGGGGAACGGCATACTGTTACCTTTGCATTTTTTATTTCATTTTATTATAGCAAATTTTTTCTTCTGTGTCAATCAAAACAGCACTTGACAAGCGTGAAATTTGATGATAAACTTTCTCGGTAAGCACATTTTTGCGGGTGTGGCGGAATTGGCAGACGCGCCGGACTTAGGATCCGGTGGATTTTCCGTGCAGGTTCAAGTCCTGTCACCCGCATTCATAAAAAATCCTCGGCTTGTTATAACAAGCCGAGGATTTTTTATCACTTTATCTCATTCGGAGAGCTGCTTATATGTTTTAACGATCAAAATCAATGCCACCGCAAAGGTCAACACATCCGAAACAGGCATGGAAAAGAGCACGCCGTCAAGTCCGAAAAAGATCGGGAGAAGCAGTGCGAAGCCGACTCCGAAAACGACCTCACGTATAACGGAAAGCGCCGTTGATTCCGCCGCTTTTCCCATTGCCTGAAGAAAAATAAAGCAAGCCTTATTTACGCACGCAAAGATAACCATGCAAATATATATTCGGAAGGCTTTGACGGCAAAATCGGTATAGTAAACGCTCTCGTTCGCCGCTCCGAAGATTCCGATAAGACGATGCGGGAAAAATTCAGCCAAGACAAAAGCAAAAGTGCCGACACCAGCCTCCGCCGCCAACAGTTTAGTAAACAGCTCCTTTACCCTCTTTTTATATCCGGCGCCCATATTAAAGCCGACGATCGGGATACAGCCTGCCGCCATACCGACAACGCCGGAAATAATTATCTGGAAGAATTTCATAACGATTCCGACAACAGCCATCGGGATCTGTGAATATTGTGCCTGTCCGAAAACGGGATCCGCCGCGCCGTACTTACGAAGCATATTATTGATAGCGGCCATTGCCGCAACGAGACTTATTTGCGAAAGGAAGCTTGTCGCGCCGAAGATCACCGTTTTTCTGCAAATGCTTCTGTTCGGCTTATAATCGCTGCTCGACGGTTTGATTATCTTCATATTATACAAATACCAAAGCGAAAGCGCCGCTGTTGCCGCCTGACCGATAACGGTTGCGACCGCCGCTCCCATCATGCCCCACTCAAAGGAGAAAATAAAGATGGGGTCAAGAATAATGTTGACGATCGCGCCCGTCAACGTCGAAACCATTGCAAACTTGGGATTTCCGTCCGCGCGGATAACGGGATTCATCGCCTGACCGAACATATATAACGGTATTCCCAACGAAATATAAAAGAAGTATTCCTTTGAATAATTAAAGGTTTCCTCATTGACGGTTCCGCCGAACATCGCTATTATTTCGTCGTCAAATGCGATGTATATTGCCGCGAGCACAAGAC
Organism: uncultured Lachnospiraceae bacterium; assembly: GCA_964580615.1. Classification (GTDB taxonomy): domain Bacteria; phylum Bacillota; class Clostridia; order Oscillospirales; family CAG-272; genus DTU064. The sequence continues at coordinate 3,164 of CAZOMK010000117.1, forward strand.
TACTTGCAACAGTCATTATAACCGAGTTGCCGACGCTTTTCTTTGCCGTGTCCGTTTCCCCTTTGCCCAAGCCGATGCTTACAAAAGCACAGCATCCGTCGCCTATCATAACTGCGATTGCAAGCGCGACGACAGTGAGCGGAAAGACGACTGTATTTGCGGCGTTTCCGTATGAGCCGAGGTATTCCGCGTTCGCTATGAAAACCTGATCCGCAATATTATACAGTGCTCCCACCAAAAGAGAAACTATGCACGGTATTGCATAGCGCTTCATGAGCTTCCCTATTTTCTCCGTGCCTAAAAATTGATTGGAATTTTCCATAAATCTACCTTTCTTTATATAAAAATAAATATATTGCATAGAAATATTGCACCGCATAGTCGGATATAAACCGAGGGGCGGACGCTTTTGTCGTTCTTTCAAAAAAAGCTTATATTTTTTCTTGATTTTTTTTGTTTTTCGGCTATAATGTATAGCAAGATGCGTTTATTTCTAATTGATCGCTGAAAAACAAAAATATATCTGTTTTGAAAAGGAGAGAAAACATGAACAATCCGCTTTTTCCGGGAGCAGACCCTTTCATTCTCAGCTATGAAGGAAAATATTACATTTATCCGACAACTCAAAAAGACGAGGCTGCCAAAATAAACAATTTCTATCTCACCGAAAGCGATGAAGCGGTTGACGGCATAATGGTTTATGTTTCGGACGATCTCGTCAATTGGGAGTGTAAGGGATATGCCCTCAAAAACACCGATGTTATGGGAAACAAATGGTTTTGGGCGCCCGAAATTACAGTAAAAGACGGAAAATTTTATATGGCATATTCGGCTGAGGAGCACATGGCGGTTGCTGTGTCCGACAGTCCTCTCGGCCCCTTCAAGCAGAAAAAAAAGCAATGGCTTAGTGAAAGACAAGGCATTGACGGTCATATTTTCATTGATGATGACGGTCAGGTTTACTTTTATTACGTCCGCTTTGACAACGGCAATAAGATAAATGTTGCGAGAATGTCAAAGGATCTTCTTTCCATTGACGAAAGCACCGAAAAGCTTCTTATCCAAGCGGAGGATCCGTGGGAAACAATTGATTGCCTTGTTACGGAAGGGCCTTTTGTTCTCAAGCATAACGGTCTTTATTACCTAACATATTCCGCCAACCACACAAGATGCAAAGATTACGCTGTCGGATACGCTGTTTCCGACTCTCCGTGGGGCCCGTTTGTTAAATATAAAAACAATCCCATACTTCACAAAAACGATGAGGTTACGGGCACGGGACATCATTCGTTTGCGTGCCTCGATGACGGAAGAATTCTCTGCTCCTATCACTGTCACTGCTCTCTTGATTCGTTCCTTCCGAGAAAAGTCTGCCTCGACTGGGCGAGATTTGAAAAGGATCACGACGGCGGCAACGACATTTTGGTTATTGACGGGCCCACAAAGGGATAAATTTTCGAGTTCGTCAAAGCGACCGCATTATTTCTTTATTTCACAATAAAAGCGTGTAGCCTATCGCTGGAATTACGCCGTAGGCTACACGCTTTTGTTTTTGATATCAGTCCAAATAATTACCGACCGGACTTGTGTTATACTGCTTGATGATCTTGATCATGACGGATCCGTCCGCCTGCTGTGCTTCTTCCACGATCTTATACTGAGTATGATTGCGCTCCAGAGTCTTTTTGTACTGTGCAATCTCGTCGTTTACGAGCTTCACAGCGTAATCGTGTTCGACATCTTCCTTCAGCATAAAATGAAGAGTCTGACAGATACAAGCCGCCTTTACACGTTTCATA
>CAZOMK010000118.1:0-4848 GCA_964580615.1 uncultured Lachnospiraceae bacterium
CTTGCTGTTTCGTCAAGCAGAGCGCAGTGCTCCGACAGTCGCGCCGAGATCAGCTCGCACAAGCTGATCTCGGCATCCGCATAGCCGTGACCGAACTCTGCGGAAAAAGCGAGCATTATACTGCGCGTCTTTTCGTCGAGGTCACGTCGCGTAAAGAGAGCCTCCGCAAGCGACGTTTTCGAAGAAAGATAGTAAAAATCCTTGAAAACGTCGCGAGCTTCCTCCGCGTATTCTTCGAGGATCCGCGTGATCGGGAGCGATCTGTATTTGACTGCATTTTGTGCGAAACGGACGAATTTGAGAAAGTCGCCGGCTGAAAAACGTATGCAGTCCAAGGATTTTTTGTACGATACAGTTAACGTCGCTGCCGCCGAAATCATCGTTACACAGCCGATCAGCTTAACGAAAAGTATGCTCATGACGTTTCGTTTATGTCAAGCTCAAACGCGCGCTCGCCCTGCGCTCGTTTGAGCCCGATGGTGACTCCGAAGGCGTTGCTTTCGAGTAACGGCTTCAGATCGGGACGAAGCAACAGCTCGGCTCGGCTTCCTGCGTGAGTTGTTGCGATGAGAGAAACTCCCGACGAAAGCGCGTAAAGCGCGGCGTCGGAGTCTTTCTTGCCGGAAAGCTCGTCGCAGATGATAAGTTCCGGTGAAAGCGACCGAACTGCGGAGCGAATCCCTTCGTCCTTGGGATATTGCGTCAATACGTCGGCAGACGCACCGACGGAGGCACTTTCAAGCTCTCCGCGCGAGTCGATTATCGCGAATTGATGCCCCGAAGTCGTCAATAAACGTATCATGTCCCGCAAAACGGTAGTTTTGCCGACGCCGGGCGGCGAATAGATCAGCATTCCGCTGTGCGGATCGCGTTCCCATACGGAATAAATCACGTCGGCACAGCCTGTTACATCGTGCGGAATGCGTATTGTGACGGATGAGCATTCGCACACCGAGCGTATGCGGTCTCCGTCCGTGACGGCTCTGCCGCAGACTCCGATGCGAATACCGCTATGGCTTATGTATCCTTCGCTTATTGTTTCGGCGTGCGCGTAAACGGAGCCGTCGCAAAGCGAAAAAATAAGCTCGTCCATACGTCGCGCCGAAAGAGAAACGTCGATCTTGAAGGATCGTCTGCCGACTGATACGGCGCAGATCCCGTCCCGTCGCAGACGGATGTCTGTCACCTCTGACGCGTCGATCGAATTTTCCGTCATGGCTTTGCATATCGCGGAGCGCAGATAATACGGTAAAAGCTCCGTCGCTTCCTTGAAGCCGTCGATGGCTTTTGTTGTGTCTGTTTTTGTTTTCATGCTACACTATATTTAGCGACGACGGAAAATATGACGCTCCCGCGAAAACAAAAAAAGAAGCCGCAGACGAACTTCGTCTGCGGCGCTTTTTTTGCCGTGTGATTATGATCTTTTTGTCGATGCACGTGACGATGTCAGCTTTTTTATCGCCGAAATGAAGAAAAAGCCGAAAATCGAGCCTGAAAAATCAAGCATTATGTCCTTGACCTGACACCCGCGGTTTGAGAAAAGCTGAATCGTTTCGTCTGTCGATGCGACGAGGAGGCAGAGCATGAGCGTCGGCAGAATCAAGCCCGAAAAGCGTGCTTTGGTTCTGTCGGTGTGCTCCCAAAGCGCCGACGCCGAAAGAATACCGAGCAGGGCAAATTCGGAAAAATGAGCGAGCTTGCGAACGAGCTTGCCGAAGATCGCATCGGGGATTTTTCGCAAAAAGGGAAAAACAGTACGCAAAAGCTCGGCAACGGTGCCGCTTTGATCGCCGGATTCTTCTTTCGAATACATCGACATTGACCAAATAAAAGCGATGTTGAGCACGATCAGTATGTATATAACAGCACGTAAAACGTCTCTTTTGGACATAAAAAGCTCCTTTTCTTGTTTTTTTGATTTTATCATAAAGGAAAACGGCAGTCAAGCGCAGATTCGGATAAGTTTTGGTTGTGCGAAGCGATTGTTTGTGATATACTTAAATAAATTATATTATGTTATGTTCGGAGATAATTATGTTTGACGCTGTAAAAACCACTGATGAGCTTGTTTTGTGGATCAGGTCTTGGTTCTCAAAAAACGGAAACGGCTGCAATGCCGTTATTGGAATTTCGGGAGGAAAGGACAGCTCCGTTGCCGCGGCACTGTGCGTGCGTGCGCTCGGACGCGATAAGGTTATAGGCGTACTTATGCCGAACGGTGAGCAAAGCGATATTGCGTCCTCGTATGAGCTTGTAAATCACCTCGGAATAAAGTACCATGTTGTTAACATTAAGTCGGCGTATGACGGAATAGTCGATTCCGTCAAGGCATCCGTTCCCGATGTAAGCGAGCAGAGCCTTGTAAATCTTGCGCCGAGACTGCGTATGTCCGCGCTTTACTGCATTTCGCAGTCAAACAACGGACGCGTTATCAATACCTGCAATTTGTCCGAGGATTGGATCGGATACAGCACGCGCTACGGAGACTCCGCAGGCGACGTTTCGCCGCTTGCGCTTCTCACCGTTGACGAGGTTAAGGCTGTCGGACGAGAGCTCGGACTGCCGTCGTCGCTTGTCTATAAGGCTCCGTCGGACGGACTGACGGGCAAAACCGACGAGGACAACATAGGCTTCACCTATGCCGCGCTTGACCGCTATATAAGAACCGGCGAATGCGACGATGAGGAACTCAAGAAAAAGATAGACCGCAGACATTATGCAAATAAATTCAAGCTTGAACTGATGGAGCATTATGATCCGTCGCTCCCCGTACTTGCAAATGATTAATATTTAAGGAGAAAAATTATGGATATCAAAACAGCACTTGAAACGTATAAAAAAGTGAAAAAAACGCTTTCCGCATACGGCTTCGCAATGACGGCGGTGCAGTATGACGCGGAAACGGTCGCTCCTGTCGGCGGCGAGAAGGAACGCAACGAGGCTATGGAGATACTCTCTAACATAACCTACGAGCTGGAAACCTCGCCCGAAATGACAGAGGCAACGGAATATCTCGTTTCGCATAAGGACGAGCTTGACGAAAAAATGCGCCGCGAAATAACGGAATACCAAAAGCAGAACGAGTATATGAAGAGCATACCGCAGGACGAATACGTCGCGTTTTCCGTGCTCACCAACGAAGCAAATCCCGCTTGGAAGCGCGCAAAGGCGGAAAATAACTACGCCTTGTTTGCGCCGTATCTGCAAAAAATCTTCGATACGCAGAAGAAATTCGCGCTTTATTATAAGCCCGATCAAGACCCCTACGACACCCTGCTCGATACGTACGAAAGAGGACTCACGCAGGAAAAGTGCGACGAATTTTTCGGTAAGCTCAGAGATGCGATAGTACCGCTCGTTCATAGGATCTCCGAAAAAAAGCAGATCGAAAATTCCTTTACGTTCCGCGAATATCCGAAGCATCTTCAGGAGGAATTTTCGGATTTTCTCATAGAAAAAATGGCGATCGACCGCAAATACTGCTCGATCGGAGAAACAGAGCATCCGTTCTCGCTCAACTTCAATAAGCATGACGTCAGAATCACAACGCATTATTATGTAAACGATCTGTTGAGCTCGCTTTATTCTGTCGTTCACGAGGGCGGTCACGCGCTTTACGAGCTCGGCTCCGGCGACGAATACGAGGGAACGGGTCTGTCCGGCGGCGCTTCTATGGCGATGCATGAAACGATATCTCGCTTCTACGAAAACATAATCGGCAGAAGCGAGACCTTCGTTAATATGATATATCCCAAGCTTTGCGAGCTTTTCCCCGAAAACTTTGCGGACGTTACCGAAAATATGCTGTATCTTGCCGCGAACAGAAGCGAGCCGTCGCTTATAAGAACGGAAGCAGACGATCTTACGTATGCTCTCCACATCATGGTGCGTTATGAGATCGAAAAGGGAATGATCTCCGGTAAATATACGGCAGATGAGCTTCCCGCAGTTTGGAATGAAAAATACAAGCATTATCTCGGAGTCGATGTGCCGGACGACATCCGCGGAATCCTTCAGGATTCGCACTGGTCGGGCGGAGCCGTTGGTTATTTCCCGTCCTATGCGCTCGGATCCGCGTACGGCGCACAGCTTTACGATGCAATGCAAAAGGATTTCGACATTGACGCCGCGATCAAGGAGGCGGGTAATCTTTCGCCCGTAAACGCATGGCTTGAGGAGCATATATTCCGTCACGGCTGTATGTACGATACCGACGTGCTTCTGAAAAACGCAACGGGAAGCTCGTTTGATCCCGAATATTATACGAATTACCTCGAAAAGAAATACACAAAGATATACAAGCTTTGATAAATAAAGGAGTGCAACGTGAAAAAAAGTAAGCTGAAAAAATTGCTGATCTGCGCGTCCGTTGCGCTCCTTTTGCTTGTTTTTGCTTTCTTCTGGTTCGTGTATTTTACGCCGCGCGGGTACAGAATGACAGTTGCGTGGCACGGCTATCGCGAAATACTTGACGGAGTGTGGCTTGACGACGATTTCAGTGGAGATGCGAGCGAAGCGTGCGATATAGTTTTCGCCGCGCGCGACAGAGTCGAAACCTTTTTCGGCGAAATAAAGTCGGAGCCGTACTTGATCATTACGGAAAACGAAAAAAAGCTGAAACGGATCGGCGGCGAGCACGATATAATCTCCTTTGCCGTTGATGACGTTTATTCGTATATATCTGTCTCCGCCGACAGCTTCAACGTCGATGTTACGGCGCATGAGCTGATGCACGCCGAAACTCACGAGCGTCTGTACAGCGGAAAGATAACCTTCAAGCGCGGCGTTCCGGCTTGGTTTGACGAGGGAATCGCTCTGCAAGCCGATTACGGCATACAGTACAGATGG
>CAZOMK010000119.1:0-4826 GCA_964580615.1 uncultured Lachnospiraceae bacterium
CATGAATATTATCCTCTGATTTTCGTCGGAGCGACGGTCTGCTTATTTTCGATCGTTTTCATTATCGCCTATGCGATGATGAAAAACAAAAAAGCCGCCATCGGCTTTGACAGAAACATGAACGACAGCGAGATACTGCGTCGCCTCGTCAAATACGCCCGTCCGCACATAAAAAGCTTCGTTTTCGTCGGATTCGTCATGCTCGTCTCCGTTGCATACGATATAATCTCGCCTATGGTGCTCGGATATATCGAAAAGCTCATCGAGGGAGATTTTAAGCTTTCGAGTCTTGCAAATGCCGTTATTTTTTACGCCGTGATCCTGCTTATCTCGGTCGGCTCGACGTACATCCAGGCAATCGTGCTTCAGAAAACAGGTCAAAAGATACTTTCGCGCGTGCGCGAGGACGTTTTCGTTCATATCGAATCGCTTTCGCACGGTCAGCTCAACGAGATCCCCGTCGGCAAGCTCGTAACGAGAGTTGCCAACGACACAAACGCAATCTCAATGATGTTCACAAACGTGTTCGTCAACCTCGCGAAAAACTGCTTCGTTATCGTCGGTGTCCTCGCCGCGATGCTTTACCTCAACCTTGAGCTTTCGCTCATGGTGCTCGCGTTTGTCCCCTTTATCGTGCTTTTCACTGTTATATTCCGTAAATTTTCACGTCGCGCATACCGTGAAGTAAAGGACGCAACGACCGACATCAACACGTACCTTTCCGAAAACCTCTCCGGTATCAAAATCACTCAGATCTTCTGCCGCGAAAACCGCAAAATGAAGGAATTTTCGGAAAGAAACGAGCACCTCGGACTTGCAAAGCGCAAGCAGATCCTTGTTTTCGGTATTTTCCGTCCGCTCGTTTATATGCTGTACATATCGTCGGTGCTTTGTCTGTTCTATCTCGGCGGTAAGGGCTACCTTGACGGCGCAAGCTTCCTCGGTCAAGCGCTTACGAGCAGCACAATCGTCGTTTTCTACTCATATATTTCGAAGTTTTTCAACCCGATCCAAAACCTTGCCGAGCAGTTCAATATGCTTCAGTCCGCATTCGCTTCCGCGGAAAAGATCTTTTCCATTATGGACATCGAGCCTGCGATGAAGGATTCCGAGGGCGCTGTCGAGCTTGAAAGCGTTCGCGGCGAGATCGAGTTCAAAAACGTTTGGTTCGCATACAAGCCGGGTGAATGGGTGCTCAAGGACGTAAGCTTCAAGGTCGAGGCAGGGCAGACGGCGGCGTTTGTCGGCTCGACGGGAAGCGGAAAATCAACGATACTCTCGCTTCTGTGCCGCAATTACGAGGTCAACTCCGGTGAGATCCTCGTTGACGGCATGAACATCAAAAACATCAAGATATCATCGCTCAGACGTCACTTCGGTCAGATGCTTCAGGACGTTTTCCTCTTTTCCGGCACGATCCGCTCAAACATCGTTTTGAGAGATGATTCGATAACGGAGGAGGAGATCGAAAAGGTCTGCAGTTACGTAAACGCCTCCGCGTTTATATCAAAGCTCGAAGCGGGACTTGACGAGCCCGTGCGCGAGCGCGGCAACAACTTCTCCGCAGGTCAAAGACAGCTTCTTTCGTTTGCGCGCACAATGGCGCATAAGCCGTCTGTTATGATCCTCGACGAAGCAACGGCAAGCATCGACACCGAAACCGAGCTTTTGATACAGGATTCGCTCAACAAGATGCGTTCCGTCGGAACGATGCTCATCGTGGCACACAGGCTTTCCACAATCCAGCACGCAGACAAGATATTCGTGCTCTCTCACGGACAGATCTGCGAGCAGGGAACGCACAACGAGCTTCTCGCGCAGAAGGGCAAATATCACAAGCTGTATATGATACAGTACGAAAAAAATCACGCAAACGCGTAAAAAAAGGACGGGATCTATCCCGTCCTTTTTATAATTCAAGCTCGGCTGAAAGCGCGTAATGATCCGACGGGAATTTGCCGCCGTCGAAACGGTCACGCACGATCTCAAAGCGGCACGGACGCACTCCGTCGCCGACGAAGATATAGTCTATGTGCTGATCTCGCACGTGCTCCGGATCATATCCGTGGAACGTTGTCTCGGAATCGCGAATCGTCACGGCATTTACGTCCGTAAAGCGCGACGAAAGAACAGCATAGGCGGGCTCATCGGAGGTCATGTTGAAATCGCCCGTCAAAACGACAGGCAAGCCTTTATATTCGGCGAGCCGATCCGCGATCAGGCGCGCGCTTTTTTCGTGACAGCTCACCCCGAAGCCGAAATGCGTATTCGCAAGCACGAGCTTCTCGCCCGTCCCTCTCTCGCGCAAAACGGCGCAAACGCACATACGGTAGCAGGTACAGTCGGTGTCCCATCCGCGCGACTTAACCTCCGGCGTATCGGACAGCCAAAAGCTCGTCGTTTCGACAAGCTCAAACCTACTTTTTCGCCAAAGTATCGGTGACGCCTCGACATCCTCCGCGTCGTCACGGTATTTGTAAAAGATGCCGTAATCTTTTCCGAATCTCGACTCAACCTCACGCTCCCACGCGGGCGTATATTCCTGAAAGCAGATCACGTCCGCGTCGCGCACGATCTTTTCGATTCGCGGCGCTCTTTCCGCGATAGAATGACCGTTTTTGTCACTTTTATATCTGATATTAAAGCTTACAACATTTATTCTCATTGCTTTACGTCAAGCTTTCAAGCTCAAATCCCGCATTCTCTGCATAATCGACGAGCTCGTCCTCGTCACCGAAGACAAGATATGATGCGGCACTTCCGCTAACGGAAAATGTAACGATCACGGACACCTCCGAACCATAGCAGTACAAATACGTAACGGGCGCATCGAGCCTAACGCCGTCTCCGTGCGCCGTCGCTGTATACAAGGCTGTTGCCGCGACAGTTTCGACGCCATATATGGAGTTTCGTTGTGTCATTGCCACTTGAAGCGTCATTTTTTCCGTAATCTGTTCTTTCAAAAAGTCGGGAAGCTCATTCCAATCGACAGATCCGGACAGCATCTCATCATAAAAAGCCTCGGCGTTTGTCAAAGTGACCTTGTACACCTCGTTCGGATGCTTGTAATCGGACAGATCCACGCCCTTTGCAATCGCCGCAAGCGAATCCGGTACATCGTTTATTTCGGCATATTCGTCGGACGCGAGAAGCTTTTTTGTGTTTTTAACGGCTTCGATGCCGATATCGTATAAGTCGCCCTCATCGGAGCCAAAATCAGCGGAGCAACCACCAAAAGACATTGCAAGAATCGCGGCGGCAACTAAAAAAGCAAGTTTTTTCATGATATTGTCCTCCGAATTCGATCATTCATCTTCCTTTTTGGCATACATATAGCATTCACCGTCAAGCGAAAGACGATCTCTGCAATCGTCGATATAACCGAGATCACCCTCTATGTAATGTTCGCAGTCAGGGCACTTTTTCGCGATAACGTAACGCAGACGTTCATCGTAATCGGCACGATCGAGCAAAGTCGCCTCAACCTCTTTGATCACTTGTATTTCCGCGACATTGACATAGGTTCTGGTCGATTCCTCATTTATAAAGTACGGAAAAACGCAATTTTCCGTGCTAAACTGAGTTAATTCAATAAAAGAATGATAATTTTGATTGACATAGGCGATAAAGTCCTCAAGGCACGTCATTTCACACGGATACAGGTAATAATCATAGTCAATTTGAAGTAATTTCATGGTGCTTTCCTCTTATTAATTGGTCTAATTACACTATATCACGTCCAAACAGTTTTGTCAATCCAAGATTTTCCTCAAAAGCGCCGACTTTATCTTTGCCGTTTCGGAAGTATACGGCAATTTTTCTGCGTCTGTCAGTATTTTCGGGTCCTCAAAATATTCAAGGCATTCAAGCATTGCCCTACCGTAAAGCGTTATATTTGCTTGAAGATATTCGGAAAGCTGTCTGCCGCTCAAAACATTGCCTCTGCCTATATGATACTCCCGACACAATTCAAATGACGGGAGAGTATTTGCATAATATAAGGCTTTTTCAACATCTCCCAACGTATAGTAGCGGTACATCAAATCGCGTGCAACTTTGGTTCTCATTTCGGTATCGGTGCTGATCTCAAGTATTTTATGATAAAGCAAAATCGCTTCCTCATAATTACCCCTTGATTCTCTGACGGTGCCCGACAATGCCCACGCAAGATTATACATCAGCCTTTCATCTCCCGGATGTTTTATCAAGACCTCACGAAGTACGGGAATCGCATCAGCATAGCGCCTCTCCTCAAACAGTTGCGTCGCGGTGTCGCAAGCGCTGTCTATTTCTTCGTTTTTTCTGCTTTTATCATATCCGATCAAATAGTCCACCGACACACCGAACAAATCAGCTATAACGGGAAGCAAGGAAATATCCGGACAAGATGTGCCCGTTTCCCATTTGCTGACCGCTTGACAGGATACGCCGAGCATTTCGGCAATATGTTCTTGCGTCAATCCGCGTTGCTTTCTCTCATGTCTGAAGTTATTTGAAAATTTTTCGCTCATAAAAAGCTCCATTCAAAAAATATTATTCGAACCGGTTCTGACAATATTTTATCAAACGTGGGTCACAAGTCAACATACAACTGTTTTAACATTTTTCAACCGTAAGTTGTAATAAGCTGCGCTTTGACGGAGAGCTTGCAATGCAAGCTCTCCCCACTATGAGAGAGTGCGCGTTTCGCGCACCGCTGCGCGTGCTGCTCGCGCTCTCCGCCAGCTTCGGGTAAAAGAAAAAGCATCCCGCATGGGATGCTTTTTCTTTTAGGCGCCACCCGGAATCGGACCGGGGATAAAGGTTTTGCAGACCTCTGCCTTACC
>CAZOMK010000120.1:0-4819 GCA_964580615.1 uncultured Lachnospiraceae bacterium
TCATCACGTTTTCCTTGCCCGCAAACGCGGAAACAAGCATGATGAGCGTCGATTCGGGAAGATGAAAATTCGTTACAAGTCCGTCAATGGCGCGGAATTTATAGCCGGGGTAAATGAATATGCCCGTATCGCCCGACATCGGCACTATATTTCCGTTTTCGTCCGCGACGGATTCAAGCGTTCGGCAGGACGTCGTTCCGACCGCGATAGTTCTTCCGCCGGCGGCACGACGCGAATTTATAAGCTCTGCCGTTTCAGGCGTAACTGTTATGTATTCGATATGCATAACGTGATCCGTTATGTTTTCTTCCTTGACGGGACGGAAGGTTCCGAGCCCGACGTGGAGTTGCACTCTTGCGAATTTGACGCCTTTTGCTTCAAGGCGTTCCATAAGCTCCGGTGTGAAATGAAGTCCCGCTGTCGGAGCGGCGGCGGAGCCTGCGTCACGGGCATAGACAGTCTGATAGCGCTCCTTATCCTCAAGCTTTGCCGTTATGTACGGCGGAAGCGGCATAACGCCTATTTCGTCAAGCACTGCGAGAACGTCGGTATATTTTTCGGTATCATACGAAAATTTGATCTTGCGGCAGCCGTCGTCAACGATGTCTCCGACCTCCGCCGTCAGCATTCCGCCACCGAAGCTGAGCTTATATCCGGGTCTTGCGCGCTTGCCGGGCTTAACGAGGCATTCCCATTCAGTCTCGGCGCAGCGGCGCAAAAGCAAAAGCTCAACGTCTCCGCCGAGTGAACCGTCGTCTGAGAGCTTGTTTCCGTAAAGACGCGCGGGAATGACTCTCGAATCGTTTATTACGAGCGTATCGCCCTCGCGCAGCATATTTTCTATATCGCGGAAGATGTGATGGGACACGTCTCCCGTCTCTCTGTCGAGGCAAAGCAGACGTGACGAATCACGCGGAAAGATCGGCGTTTGCGCGATCAGCTCCTCGGGCAGATCATAATAAAAATCACTTGTTTTAAGCTCCGTTTCGGGGAGCGTATTTCTTATTACCATTTTGTTTCTCCATCAAAGGCGCGCACGAGGCAATCGCTTCGTTCGAGCCTTTCGTTTACTTTGACTCCCGTGCGGTGTGGCACCGCGGCATTTTCGATCATAACATAAATAAAAAGGGGAGTATCAATATATTATAATATATTTGCTTCCCGATTTCAATATTTTTCACTCAAGCGGGAAAGGTAAATTATGAAAAAGCAAAAAATTCTTCCGTTTCGCGGAGCGGCGACGGCGATGATCACGCCGTTTTCCGAGACGGGAATTGATTTTGCCGCATTTACGCGGCTCATTGAATTTCAAAAGGAATCCGGCATCGACGCGATCGTCGTATGCGGCACAACGGGAGAAGCGCCCACGCTCGACGCAGACGAAACTGCCGCCGTCATTTCGTTCGCCGTCGAGCAGGTTAACGGTGCGCTTCCCGTCATCGTCGGCGCGGGGTGCGCGGACACGAAAAGCTCCGTTCGTGCGGCAAAAATCGCCGCCGATTTGGGCGCAGACGCCGTCATGACAGTCACCCCGTATTATTCACGTCCGCCGGAGGACGGTCTTTACCGCCATTTCGCATCGGTTGCCGACGCCGTTGACATTCCCGTTATCGCGTACAACGTTCCGTCGCGAACAGGCTCCGCGCTAACACATTCGCTTTGCCTCAGGCTTGCCGAGCACGGCAACATCGTCGCCGTCAAGGAGGCGTCCGGCTCGCTTTCGCTTGCCGAATTCTGCATCAACGAGCTTGACGGCGCCTTGGGCGTTTATTCCGGCACGGACTCGCTCAACTTGCCTATGCTGTCGCTCGGAGCGGACGGCGTTATTTCGGTCGTGTCGAACGCGCTTCCCGTCGAGGTCTCGCTTATGTGCCGTGCCGTTTTCGACGGCAGACTCGACGACGCAAGGCGAATTTCCAAGCGTCTTTACGGCATAACGGGCGCGCTTTTCAAGGAATCCAATCCAATACCGATCAAGGCGCTTATGTCGGAGCTCGGCTTCGGCGAGAACAGACTGCGTCTGCCGCTCTCTCCCCTCTCCGATGCGGAAGCGGAGGCGCTTTTGTCCGTATTTTTGAAAAAATGATCTCCGTCGCCTTAAATTTCGATTGTAAAACACACCGATTTATGTTACACTTAAAGAAAGTTCTTTTTTCGGAGGTGTTCCGTGAATTTTTGCGACTTTTCCATCGTTTCCGTCCGTTACCCGACAAATGCCGAGGGCTGGACTGACGGTGTTTATCATAAACGCGTTCCCGCTCGCGAGCGTGCCGATGTTATCCCCGTCGAGGGCGGCGGAATTGTGCTTCCGTGCCGTCATTGGCGTGAAAAGGAGGAATCCGGCTGGGGCGTATTCGATTACGTCGAGGCTCCCGAATTTTCATTCGCATCGGGACTGTCCGATTACACTGTAAAAGCTCGCTTTTTTAACCCCACCGACGCGGAGCTTCCCGTTCGTGCGCTCGTTAACGACGTTTGCGTGCTTCACGGTGCAGTGCTTCCGCCAAACGCGGAAACAGAGCTTTCTTTCACGACGGCATCAATATTCGAAGAATCAAGGCTCGTCTTTTTCGTGCCCGACGAAAGCGTCTCCGAGCGCGATGCCGCTCCGACACGTGAGCTGATCCTGCTCTCGCTCGACACCGAAATTTTGCCGCTTCGCGAAGCGTCCTCCAAGCCCACGCTTTTTCTTGCCTCCGACTCAACCGTCCAGACCTACGACCCGTATTACTATCCGCAGACGGGCTGGGGCGAGGTTTTGTACAAATACTTCAAGGACCCCGATTTTGTAAGCGAATACAAGCCCGACGGCAGCTCCTACTCGCACTGTCGAGCATACGAGCTGCTTCATGTGATCATAGAAAACCGCGCAATAGGCGGAAGAAGCTCGCTTTCCTTTTACTTGGAGGGCAAATTCGCAGAGCTGCTTTTGCGTGTGAAGCGCGGGGACACCGTGCTCATTCAGTTCGGTCACAACGACGCGACAAAGGCGCGTCCGAACCGTTACGTTTCCATACCGGAATACAAGGAATGTCTGCGCTCCTTCATCCGCGCCGTGCGTGCGAGAGGCGCTGTGGCGGCGCTTGTCACCCCCGTCATGAGGAGAAGCTGTGACGAGGAGCGCGGCACGTTCAATCTGTCTTTCCCCGAACACAGAGACGCCATGATCGAGCTTGCGGAGGAGGAATCCGCGATCCTGCTCGACCTCGGCAAGCGAAGCTTCGAGATCTGCACCGAGGTCGGCTGCGAAGGCTCGAAAAAGCTGTTTTTGTGGACAGACGCCGGCGTTTATTCCGGCGCATACAAAAACGGAAGCACGGACTCAACCCATCTTCAGCGTCGCGGAGCGCTCATTTTCGCAGGCGCTGTCGCGGAGCTGATCTCGCGCGAGCCGTCGCTGTCCTCCCTTGCGGCGCTGCTTGACCCCGAAAAAAGCTTCCGCGAATACTACCCGAACGGAGTAACCGAACAATAATGAACGATTCTTGCATAAATCTTTGCTCGCCGCGTTATGTGCGCGAGCTGATGGACGAGTTTTCGATCGCACCGCAAAAGCGTTACGGTCAAAACTTCCTCATAAACGATTCGATCCCGAAGCGCATTGCGGATGCTTCCGCCGAAACGGAGGTTCCGTGCGTGCTTGAGATAGGTCCCGGCATCGGAACGATGACCCGCGAGCTGTCCGAGCGCTTCGAGCGCGTCGTTGCCGTTGAGATCGACCGAGATCTCATCCCCGTACTCGGGAAAACGCTCTCCGACAAGGAAAATGTCACCGTTGTCAATTCGGACATAATGGCTGTCGATATAAATGCGCTTGCCGAGGAGCACTTCGGCAAAAGCGACTTCGCCGTTTGCGCGAATCTGCCGTACTATATCACAACTCCCATCATAATGAAGCTGCTCGAATGCGGATGCCCCCGTCTGCGTTCCGTCACCGTTATGATACAAACGGAGGTTGCCGACCGTCTTGTCGCAAAGGCGGGAAGCGCAGAATACGGCGCGATCACGGCGTCGCTTGCTTATTACGGTCAGGCTAAAAAGCTGTTTTCCGTCTCACCCGGAAGCTTTTTGCCAGCGCCGAAGGTATCCTCCACCGTTATAAAAATAGAAATTTATCCCGAAGATATGCGTCCTCTGCGTCCGAAAAACGAAAAGCTGATGTTCCGCTTGATCTCAGCCGCGTTCGGTCAGCGAAGAAAAACGCTTCCGAATGCGCTTTGCGCCGGAATTCCGGAGCTTAACAAGGAAAAGCTCCTCTCCGCACTCGACGAGATGGGTCTCGATCCGCGCGTTCGCGGCGAGGCACTCTCCGTTTCGCAGTTTGCGGAGCTTTCGGACAGGCTCGCCTGACCCAAAATCCGTCACGCGCAAAAAAGCCTTGCAAGTTCGGTAAAAATGGGGTATAATGATGTGATTACAAGCGGCTTTGCCGTCGGCTGAACCGCGTTTTTCACAAGAAAGGATGTTCAAAATGCTTGCTGCTGTCAGAAATTTCGTCGTGGGCTTCTTAATCGCCGCCCTCGTTTTCGGCACAATTGCATATTTTATTACCGACTTCCTCGAAGAAAACATCATCGGAATCGCGGATTCACCGGAGGAAACGTCGGGAGACGTCGCGGACAGCGGTGCTGTGCCGCCCGAAACGTCTGTCGATACCGACAGCCCCGACATTGTGCCCGATCCCTCCTTCCCTGATCTTAAGGGCGAATCCTTCAATCTTCTCCTCATCGGCACAGACTACCGTCCCGATTACTTCGACGATTACATCGAGGACTTCAAAAAGTCGCCCGCCACGCTCGGTCTGCTCACAACTCCGATC
>CAZOMK010000121.1:0-4681 GCA_964580615.1 uncultured Lachnospiraceae bacterium
GCGAGGACGTGCTTATGATTGTGTGGCATGACAATTTCTGCATACGTATCGGTGTAAACTTCTTTACCGCCGATGATGAGCGGAATTGTAACTACTTCTGACGCTTGACGTTCAAGCTCCGCTTTAAGGCTTGCTTTTTCGGGAGAGCCGGGCATATAACCCTTGATAGGCTCATTCTGAGGTACGGGTACAGAAAAAATTCCTGATGTCATTTTGTTTTCCTCCATATAAAATGATTATTTGTCCTTATTTGGGCTTGCGATTCAGAACCGCATATCGGAAAATCCCGTCAGTATCATGGCGACAATGCCTGCCGCGACAAGGATCACGGGGACTTCTCTCATAGGTGACGGAAGCTTTGACTTTACGATCCGTTCGTTTATTCCGATAAAGATCGCCGCCGCTCCCAAAGCTCCGACAACGGAAAGGAGCGCCGCAAAAACGGCATTCGAAAATGACGTTACGCCGAAGGCGGATTCATAAATGATACCTGCGCTTGCCGTATTAACTCCGAAAACGGGAACAAACGGCTTCAGCTCCGCGTAAAGCGTCGGCTTCAGCTTTGAAATTGCAAACGCCGTTCCGCACGTGACGGAAAACGAAACTGTCGGTATAATAATTATAAGCGTATCTCGCGGATTTGGCAAGACAAAACATCCGATCAAAACGACGATTATATCCGAAATAACTGTCGATGATAGGAAAAAAGTACCAAAAATCAGCATTTTTCGTCCGTCATCGGTAAGACGTTCGAGCTCGTCCGTTCCGTACAGCATCGCAAACACTGCATTTTCCGCGATCAAAACAGTAAAAAGCGTGATCAAAAATTCAAGATTCATCGTTTTCCGCCTCCGCGACATTTTCTGTGCGTTCTTTACGCTCGGCAATGAGCACAAATGCATAATTCACCGACGCGACGACGAAGCCGATCAGCATAAGCGTCACCGAGGGCGACGCCGCCAACGGAAAAGCCAAGCACAGCGCGCAGCGCAGTCCCGCCAAAACGACGAGCCAAAGCGCATACATAAACGCCGTCAGCGATGCTCGCCCCGACGAAAACAGGACGGGCTCGTCCTTTTTCGGAGCGCACGAGAGCACGATCCCGCTGACCGACGCAAGCAAAAGCGCGCGTGAGAGCGTATCCGCCGAGGCGGGGTCGGTATTTGAGAAAAGCGCCGACGCTGACGCCATGATCCCCGACGAGATCGAAATGTACACGAGCATTACGCCGAGTCTGCCTGTCAATCGCGACGCAAACCACGCGGCAGCCGACGCCGCCGTCACTGCCGCAAGCACCGTTACGGCGCACAAAAGCGCGGTTCTTACATTTGACGTTGCATAAACGGCGGCAGCTACGCCTCCCGTCGTAAAAAACAGCACGTTTTTGTCAATCAACGTTTCACGAATAAGCTTTTTCATATCCGTCATGAGATCACCTCGTCGGACGGCGGCTCGGACATTTCCGTATCGGTGGCGCTTATCGTTTCTTCGTCCGTATTTTCCGCGTCGTCGGTCGTATCACTTGAGGTCGTATCTTCGGGCGCAGTTGTCGTATCGGCAGGCGTTGTATCGGCAGGCGTTGTATCAGCAGGCGTTGTATCAGCCGGTGTTGTGTCAGCCGGTGTTACGCCTTCCGGCCAAAGATCCTCCGGCGCACGATCAACGGTAGTTTCGTACGTTGTCGTTTCTTCGGGATCTGTTATTTTCAGCTTATTTCCTGCCGGGAGCTTTTCGGTCTCGACGGGAGCGGACGTATCATCCGGCTGTTTTGTATCTATCGTTGCAGAATCAAACGAGGTGTCACGCACGGGATCGGACGTATCGCTTGTGTCTATCGTATTGCTTGTGTCGTCTGTGCCGCTTGTATCACCCTCATCGGGATCGTCAAACGACGATTCCTCCTTTGATGCGGAGTCGGAATCGGAGACTTCGTCCGTCGGATCGTCAAGGACTGGCTCGTGTGCAACATCGTGTGCGGCAAAGCCTGACATGATGACAGTAACGGCGAGCATAAGCACGACGGGAATCGCAGGAGTCGCAATCGAAAGAAATTTTTTCATTTTATCATTCATTGCTATGCCCTCCGTTTTTCATCGGAATCGACTTTTTCGTGCATTGCTTCGGGCTTTCCGGTTCCGCCGAAGCGAGAGGGAGCGGTTATTTTATCAATAAGTCCCACAAAGAGATTTGCGAAAAGCACTGCATAGGCTACGCCCTCCGCGTCTGCTCCGTAGTAGCGCAGAAGCACTGTCGCGCCGCCGATCAAAGCGCCGTAGATCAGCTTTCCGGCGGAAAACATCGGTGACGTAACGGGATCCGTCGCCATGAAGAATGCGGCGAACAGCAGTCCGCCCGACGAAAGCTCGGAAAAGACGAACATCGCGCCGCTTGCGTTTTGCGGGAACGCAACCGTCAGCGTGGCGACGCTTCCTATGACAGCCACGGGTACCTGCCATCCGATTATACCTCTGACAAGCAGGTATACCCCGCCGATAATGATCAAAACAGACGACACCTCGCCGATCGCACCTGCCGCATTACCGACGAGAATATCGTAAAGCGATTCTTCGGGCAAAAGTCCCTCTTTAAGTGCAGTCAAGGGAGTGGCGCCCGTTACAACATCTGTGAACGGCACTGCGTAAAGCGAAAGCTTTTCGGGAAAAGCAAGCTTAAGGAAAACATAGCCCGCAAGCGCAGGATTCACAAAATTCCCGCCGAGTCCGCCGAACGCACATTTAACAACACCGACGGCAAAGCACGCGCCGACAGCAGGGACGTAAAGCGGCACTGTCACAGGGAGCGAAAGCGCGAGCAAAAGTCCCGTCACCACCGCGGACAGATCGAGCACTGTAATGTATTTTTTGGTGACAAACGAAATAACGGTCTCCGTGAGAACGGCGGAGAGCACCGAAACGACGATGATCGAGAGGGCGCGAGCGCCAAACGCGTATATTCCCCACAGCGTGACGGGAATGAGCGAAATTATCACGTCTGTCATTATATTTCTTATGTTATCGGGATGATTTATGTACGGAGCGCAGCTTTTCACAACGGATGAAGCGTTGTTTTTCATTCGTGCGTCACCTCCGTTTCTTTTTCTGCCGCATAAAGCTTGATTCGTCCGATATATTCGGTCAGCGGCACTTTTCCGGGGCAAACATACGCGCACGCGCCGCATTCCTCGCACAAAAGTGCGCCTTTTTTCACTGCCTTTTCATATTTTTCTTCAAGCGACAGCTTGTAAAGCGTGCTCGGAACAAGTCTCATCGGGCATACAGCCGCGCATTTGCCGCAACGAATACAGGTCGGCGGCTCTGCGTAACGGTCTGTTTCTTTGTCCGAAAAAAGGAGCAGTGCCGTCGTCGTTTTCGTAACGACAGAATCGAGATTTGCGAAATCTCCGGTAAGCTCACGTCCCGTCATTGCGCCGCCGAGCACGATGCGCGTCGGCTTCTCCTTCAGTCCGCCGGCAAAATCGACAAGCTCCGAAAGCGGAGTGCCGAAGGGCGCCATGATGTTTTTTGTTTCCGCAACGGCATCGCCGCCGACTGTCACGACACGAGCAGTAAAAGGCACTCCGGAGGCAAACGAGGAATATATATTCGTCACAGACGCGGAGCTGAATATGACGGCGCCGGCATCAACGGGGCGTTTCCCCTCCGCAAGCTCTGCACCCATTACGGCGTATATAAGCTCACGCGCACCGCCCGCGGGATATTTGCCTCGTACCGGTATGACCGAGACGAGTTTATCCTTTCGGGTCAGCACAGTCAGCTTTTTCAAAAGCTCCGTCTTGCTGTCTCCGACGGCAATAAATCCACGGCGAAGCTTCAGCGCTTTCAGTATTATCTTCAAGCCGTTGACGACGGCAACGGGATTTTCAAGCGCTATTCTGTAATCCCCCGATACATACGGCTCATCAAAAACGCAGTTTACTATGCAATATTCGGCACGTCCGACGGCATCGCGCAAAAGCAAATGCGAGGGGGTCCCGTTCGGCTCGCATACACCGGAATTGCGGACAACTGCCATGATCTCGTCGGGCTCACAATCCGCCAGCCTTTTTTCGCATTTTTCCACCGCCGATGACAGCGTGTACTGCATATCGTTTGCTATCTCGACAAAGGCGCTCTGCTTTCCGTTCGGCAAAAGCAGCTCACCTACATCGGTAACCGTGCCCGATACGGGGCTGTGGATCGGGATCGCGTCATCGTTTACGGGAGCGCCGATGATATCTCCGCGCAGGATGTGCATTCCGACGGCTACGGTGGGAACTGCGGGCTTGCAATCAGACTGGAGCATGGGTATTTTCAAGCGCTTCGGAGGAGCGATGCGCTCCGTCTTTGCGTTTTGCGTTATTTTATTGTCGCTGAAATATATTCCGCCGCGAAAAACGTATGCCATACAAACATCTCCGAAAATTATATACCAATCTATATTAATTATATTACATCATCTTGCTTTTTTCAAGTGTTTCGCAAAAACAGACATATAGTTCGAAACAAAGTCAAAAGCTTCAAAAATGCGCCGAAAAAATATTTTTTATTTTTTGAAAAATAAGTGTTGACAATCATCAAAAGCTTTGATATAATAATCAAGCTGTCAAAAACAGTGTGCACGGCGGAATAGCTCAGTTGGCTAGAGCAACCGGTTCATACCCGGTAGGTCATGGGTTCAAGTC
>CAZOMK010000122.1:0-4679 GCA_964580615.1 uncultured Lachnospiraceae bacterium
ACGCGTATGAAAACTGAAGAAATGCTTCCCATCCTTTCGGAGATGGATAAGGTCGGCTATTATTCACTTGAAGCTTGGGGCGGTGCAACTTTTGATGCTTGTCTCCGCTTCCTCAACGAGGACCCCTGGGACAGACTCCGTAAGATCCGTAGCGAAGTAAAAAATACAAAGCTTCAGATGCTTTTCCGCGGTCAGAACATCCTCGGATACCGTCACTACGCAGACGATGTTGTTGAATATTTCGTACAGAAGTCTATTGCCAACGGTATCGATATTCTCCGTATCTTCGACGCTCTGAATGACCCGAGAAACCTCAAAACAGCTATAAACGCAACAAAGAAAGAGGGCGGTCACGTTCAGGCTGTTCTTTCTTACACAACAAGCCCCGTTCATAATAACGAATATTTCGCTAACTATGCACGTCAGCTTGAGGAAATGGGCGCAGATTCTATCTGCCTCAAGGACATGGCAGGTCTTCTCCTTCCTTACGATGCTTACGAGCTCGTAAAGGCAATCAAGTCCAAGACTTCCCTCCCCGTTCAGCTTCACACGCACTACACCTCCGGTCTCGCTTCCATGACAGTCCTCAAGGCTGTTGAAGCAGGCTGTGACATCGTTGACTGCGCTATCTCTCCGATGGCTCTCGGCACCTCTCAGCCCCCGACAGAAGCAATCGTTGCAACTCTCGCAGGCACGGAATACGACACAGGTCTTGACCTCGCTCAGCTCGACAAGATCACTCGTTATTTCACTCCTCTCCGCGAAAAGTACCTCAAGTCCGGTCTTATGGATCCCAAGGTTCTTCAGGTCAACATCAACACTCTGCTCTATCAGATCCCCGGCGGTATGTACTCCAACCTCATTTCTCAGCTTAAGAATGCAGGCAAATCCGAGCTTCTCAACGAAGTTCTCGAAGAAGTTCCGCGCGTTCGTGCAGACGCAGGATATGTTCCGCTTGTAACGCCCACATCTCAGATCGTCGGCACGCAGGCTGTAATGAACGTACTCACCGGTCAGCGCTATAAGATGGTTACAAACGAATTCAAGGGCATTCTCAGAGGAGATTACGGTCAGACACCCGCCCCCATTGATCCTGAATTCCGCCGTTCCATCATCGGCACGACAGAGTTTAAGACATACCGTCCCGCAGACGATCTTGCTCCCGAACTTGATAAGCTTCGCGCAGAGATCGCTCAGTATATCGAGCAGGACGAGGACGTTCTCTCCTACGCACTCTTTGAGCAGGTTGCAACAAAGTTCTTCGAAGCTCGCAAGGCGGCAAAGTACAATCTTGACGCTGACGCGGCAGACAAAGAGCTCAAGGTTCATCCGGTATAATTCAAAAACAACAAAAATGCTCGGATCCGCAAGGATCCGAGCATTTTATTTTCATGCGTTATCTGTAAATATCGTAATACGAGCCGGCGATTCCGAGAAAATCAATGATCGCATTATATTCGCCTGTCAGCTTTTCGGAGCGGTGAGCATTTTTCTTACGCACCGCGCGAATAAGCGTATTTTTAGGCGTTTCTTCGGGGTCTACAAGTTCAACGGTATCAACCTTATAGCCATCGACCTCAAGCATTTTAACGCGGATTCCGTCCGTAACCGCGTCGTTAAACTTATACGAGAGCATCGGATGGGACGTAATAAACGAAAGTGCGTCCGATTTGATCTTACCGTATAGCTCACGGTGACAGCACGGCGTTAAAAGGATCACCTCCGAGCGCATCTCGATCGCGCGTCGAAGCACTATGTCAGTCGCAATGTCGCAGGCGTGAAGCGAGACTGTCAAATGAATCGTTGCGTTATCACCGAACGCGGCTGAATAAACAGAATCATCCGATATATCGGCAGCAACAAAATGAAGTCCGTCTGCTCCGATGCATTTGGCGACGCCGTTACAGTAGTCGATAACGTCTTGCTTTCTGTCGATGCCGAGCATATTCACCTTGCGATTTTTACGGCTTGTCAGATACTCGTAAACAGCGAAGCTGAGGTAGCTTTTTCCGCAACACAGATCGCAAACATTAAGCACTCCCTCACTCGGAAGCTTGTCATAGACATCGTCAAGCAGTTCGGTAAAACGGTTTATCTGACGGAATTTAGATTGCTTTTTATCGTGAATCTTTCCGTCCTTTGTCGATATTCCGAGCTCGACGATCCATTTTTCGGAGCCGTCAAAGAAATAATTCTTTTTCTTGTCGTTTCCGCTCTTTATTTCGGTGGAAGCTCCGTTTTTGAGCTCATTCAATATTTTTCCCTCGCCGACGACGGACACCTTGCCCTTTTTTGAGATCATATAGCTCGCCTGCGAGCTTCCGACCGTAAGATCTCCCTGACCGTAATCACCGGCAAGCGCAGAAAGACAGCCTTCAAGCTCGTCCGCGGCGATATTTTTGCGAATCATTTTGCCGTCCGCAAGTCTTCCCTCGACGGAAATCTTGACATTACCGGCAACATCAGAGAAAAGCGCAAATGTTATCTTTGTGTATTCGGCGCGCGGCGTCGGTCTTGACAGCGTAAGTCGCTTGAGCGCGCAATTATTTGCCGCATCCGCGCAAAGACGGCAAAAGCGGAGTATATCTCCGCTTTTTATGTTATTATTCTCCATCCGTATTCTCCGTGGACTGCTTTTTAGCCTTGATCTTGGCGATTATGTCTGTTTTCGATTCGGTCTTGTCCATAAGGCGCTTCATATTCGGCCAATGACGCCACAGCACCAAAAGGGCTGTGAGCACCGTAAACACGGTCGAGTACGGGAAATAGAAATTATTCATAAACCCGATCTTTTCGGTGACCTGATGCACCATTGGATAAAGCATTGCGCCCATGATCGACGCAAGCGAAACGTACTTCATACCGAAAAGTATGATCAAAAAGATAGTGAACAAAACGATAAACGCTATCGGATTGAGCAAAAGCATCATCATTGCCGCGCAAGCGACGCCTTTGCCCCCGCGGAAGCGATAATATACGGGAAACACGTGCCCTACTATGCACATAAAGCAAGCGAAATACGCGCCTTGAACGCCGAATATTGTTATACCGAGCAAATATGAGACAAAAGTTTTTCCGAGGTCTCCGATAAGCGTATATTTTGCCGCTTTTTCTCCGTATGTACGAAGCATATTTGTCGTTCCCGCATTCTTACTGCCGGAATCTCTGACATCCTCTTCGTACATCAGCTTGGAGATGACAATAGCCGAGTTTATGCTTCCGAGCAGGTAGCCGCCGACGATGCAAATAAGGAAGCCGCCTATAAATATAACGGCACCGAATGTCGACTGGCTGTATTTTTCAAGCAGCTTCGAAAAAAGTCCGTTCTGCAAAAATTCCAAAAAAGTCATAGAGCTCTCCGTTAATAATCCTTACGATTCTTTTTCATCGCCCTTTGCCCTTATTATCAGACGTATCGGCGTACCCTTAAATCCGAAGGTTTCGCGCAGATTGTTCTCGATATATCTCTGATACGAGAAATGGAACAGATCCGCTCTGTTACAGAAAATAACAAAGGTGGGCGGAGCGACGCTCACCTGAGTCATATAATAGATCTTCAAGCGTCTGCCCTTATCGGACGGGGGCTGGACTCTCATCGTAGCCTCAGAGAGCATATCATTGAGCATACCCGTTGTGATTCTCGAATTTGTCTGCATATAGACATAATTGATCTGCTCGAAAAGGTTATTTATTCTTTGACCCGTTTTTGCGGAAATGAAAAGGATGGGCGCGTAAGTCATATACGAAAGCGACTGCGTTATTTCCTTTGTATACTCCTTGACGGTGTCATTGTCCTTATCGACAGCGTCCCATTTGTTAACGGCAACGATGCAGGCTTTACCGGCTTCGTGAGCGATACCGGCGATCTTTTCGTCCTGCTCGGTAATTCCCTCGGAGCCGTCTATCAAAATAACGCAAACGTCCGCGCGTTCGACAGCCATACTCGCTCTGAGCACGCTGTATTTTTCGATTTTATCGTTAACCTTTGATTTTCTTCTAATTCCGGCAGTATCAATAAAATTATACGAGCCATAAGAATTTGTGACGGAGGAATCTATCGCGTCACGTGTAGTTCCCGCGATATCTGACACAATAAGCCTGTCCTCACCGAGGATTTTATTGATAAGCGAGGATTTTCCCGCGTTCGGCTTACCGATAACGGCAACATTTATAACGTCCGTCTTTTCTTCCTCTCCACATTCCTCAGGCAAGTTAGCGATTACGGCGTCGAGAAGATCACCGGAACCGCTTCCGTGAATTGAAGAAATTGCAATGGGATCGGACTCAAAGCCGAGCTCGTAAAACTCATAATACTGCGCTTCGACGTCACCGATTCTGTCTGCTTTGTTTATGCAAAGGACGATGGGCTTGCCCGAACGTCTGAGCATTGTCGCGATCTCTCTGTCGTCTGCGACAAGTCCCGTTCTAATATCGCACATAAAAATGATAATATCAGCCGTATCTATTGCGATCTCAGCCTGCTCACGCATTTTCTGAAGCATAAAATCGTCCGTTTTGGGCTCGATTCCGCCCGTATCTATAATAACGAGCTCACGTCCGCGCCATTCCGCGACACCGTAAATTCTGTCTCTTGTAACGCCGGGCGTATCCTCAACGATCGCTCTGCGTTCGCCGATCAATTTATTGAAAAGAGTGCTTTTGCCGACATTCGGTCTGCC
>CAZOMK010000123.1:0-4667 GCA_964580615.1 uncultured Lachnospiraceae bacterium
GGCCGTCGTCAAGCGACTGAACGACTCTTACCTTTTCGCCGTTTGACACAAAATCAAAGCCGAAGTAAAACAGTCCGACATTGCAGCCGAAGTCCGACGTCAGCTTTTTCATATTGACAGTTACGGCGAACACATCCATGCCTCGCTCAAGGCGCGTGCGTTTCATAATAAACTCATGAGCTTCGCCGCCGGATTCGCGCCAGACATACATTACAGCGTCGATCGGTGTCATCGCACGCGGCAAAAGCAGCTCAAAGCGAACTGTTTCGGAGCTCTTATACGTCCCGTTTTCCGTGCATTTCTCCGATTTCGGCAAAACGATGTATCTTTTCAGCTCCGGACGATGATAAGGAGGCTCAACTGAAAAATTAATCATACTAACCTACAGTATGGGGGAGCACAGCTCCCCCATACCTTTTCCTTAATTGTGTTCTTTTAGCGTCAAAAATCAATAAACGGGTTTAGCGTTCCAGATCTTTTCCGCATAGTCCTTTATACTTCTGTCCGCAGAGAAATAGCCGGCACCTGCGATATTAAGCGCAGATTTTTTGTACCAAATACCGGGCTTTTTGTAATCCTCAAGAGCAGAAAGATATGCGTCGCAGTACGATTCGAAGTCCGCAAGGCACATATACGGGTCTGCAACGCCGTGACCGAGCAGGAAATACTGCATCATATTCGAGAACGACTTGCCGTTGATTCCCTCGGAAAGAAGATCAACCGCACTGCGGATCTTATCGTTACCGTAGTAATACTTGATAGATTCGTAGCCGTTTCTCCAAAGCTCGTCAACCTCGTCTGTATGGAGTCCGAAGATGTAGATGTTATCGTTGCCGACAGCCTGTGCCATTTCGACATTTGCGCCGTCGAGCGTTCCGACTGTAAGCGCGCCGTTTATCATGAACTTCATGCAGCCCGTACCGCTTGCTTCCTTACCTGCGAGCGAGATCTGTTCGCTGATCTCGGATGCAGGCATAAGAACCTCAGCAGTTGAAACCTTATAGTCCTCAAGGTAAACGACTCTGATGCGTTCGCGAAGAACGGGATCCTTTTCGATCTCCTGGCTGAGATTCCAGATAAGATCAATAACATCCTTTGCGAGATAGTATCCGGGAGCAGCCTTTCCGCCGAAAATAAACGTTTGCGGCGGGAGATCCGAGTTCGGATTTTCCTTGAGCTCACGATAGAAGGAGATGATCTTCAAAACGTTAAGAAGCTGGCGCTTATACTCATGCATACGCTTAACCTGAACGTCGAAAATGCTGTTCGTATCGATCGCGATGCCTGTTTTATCGAAGTAATACTTAGCAAAACGCTCTTTATTTTCAAGCTTTATGCGTGCAAGCTCCTCATGGATCTCCTTTTTGTCCGCATAAGCGGCAAAGTCCGCAAGAGCGGCGGAATCCTTCTTATAATTCGGGCCGATCGTATCGTCAAGCAGCTTTGTAAGTCCGGGATTGGAATAGCAAAGCCAACGTCTGTGAGCTATACCGTTTGTAACGTTTGTAAACTTTTCGGGTGTATACTTATAATAGTCGTGGAAAATTGTATCCTTAAGGATCTCTGAATGGAGTGCGGAAACGCCATTTACCTTATGAGACGCGACAATGGAGAGGTTAGCCATTCTGACCTGACCGTAGCCGATGACGCTCATTCTCGAAATTCTGTCCCAATCACCGGGATATGCGTTCCAAAGGTCAGCGCAGAAGCGACGGTTGATCTCCGCAACGATCATATAGATACGTGGGAGCTTCAAGCGGAAGAGATCCTCGTTCCACTTTTCAAGTGCTTCGGGCATAACAGTATGGTTAGTGTAAGAAATACTCTTTCTGACAACTTCCCAAGCGTCCTCCCACGAATATGAGTACTCATCGAGGAGGATTCTCATAAGCTCAGGCACAACAAGCGCGGGGTGCGTATCATTAATATGGATGCAAACCTTATCGCCGAAGTTTGAAAGTGTGCCGTACATGGAGAGATGGTCTCTGAACACGCTCTGAAGCGATGCGGAGACGAGGAAATACTGCTGAGTAAGTCTGAGCAGCTTTCCCTCCGTATGCTCGTCGGACGGGTAAAGAACCTTTGTGATCGCTTCGGCATTTGTATTCTGCTTCATCGCCTGAACATAATCTCCCTGAGAGAAAAGGTTCATGTTAAAGTTTTGAGTTGTGCCGCGCGCTCTCCAAAGTCTGAGCGTATTAACAGCCTTACTGTCCGCGCCCGAAACCATGAGGTCGTAAGGAACAGCGCTTATTTCCGTGCAATTTTCGAGATGTACAACGCAACGTCCGTCCTCCCATGTTTCCTTGACGTGACCGTCGAGACGAACAGTCATTGTTTTATCCGTTCTGGGGACAAGCCAGCATTCGCCGCCGGGAAGCCACACATCGGGGAGCTCGATCTGCTGACCGTCTACGATCTTCTGACGGAAAAGTCCGTATTCGTAGCAAAGAGAGTAGCCGTTCGCGAAATAGCCGAGAGAGGAAAGCGAGTCCATGAAGCAAGCCGCAAGACGTCCGAGACCTCCGTTGCCGAGCGAGGGATCGGGTTCAAGCTCGTAAAGCTCGTCAAGATCAACGCCGATATCAGACAATACCTCGCGATATTCGTCTGCTATGCCGAGGTTATGGAGGTTGTTTTTAAGCTGTCTGCCGAGGAGAAACTCCATGCAAAGGTAAACGATTCGTTTGCCCTCTGCCTTTTTTGTGTCCTTTTTATATTCGGCACGCATTGTTGTAAGGCGTTCTCTGACGGAGAGAACTGTCGCCTTGTAGATCTGATCCTTTGTCGCATCCTGTGCGGTAGTATTAAAATACTGAGAGAGTTTTCTGTTAAGCGCGTCCCTGATCTCGCGCTTTGTCATCTGGGTTTTCATAAAGTTTTACTGTTTATCTTCCTGTCGTTTGAATTTTCAGAGCTTTTCATAAAGCTCCATATATTTTTCGGCTGAAGCGCTCCATGAGAAGTCCATCTTCATTGCCTTACGCATAAGAGCTGTCCAACGCTTCTTATCTCTGTAAACAGAGGTTGCATATCTGAGCGTATAGAGCATATCATGTGCGTTATAGTTGGAGAATGTGAAGCCGTTACCTTCCAAGGTATACTCGTTATACGGCTTAATGGTGTCGTAAAGACCGCCCGTTTCGCGAACGATCGGCACAGTGCCGTAACGCGACGCGATCATCTGCGAAAGACCGCAAGGTTCGCTCTGCGACGGCATAAGGAACATATCCGCGCCTGCGTAGATCTTCTTTGAAAGCTCACGGTTAAACTGAAGCTGAGCGGAAACCTTTGCGGGATATCTGCGTGCAAGCTCCGAGAAATAAGCCTCATATTCATGCTCGCCCGTTCCCAAAATAACAAACTGAACATCATCGCACAGATATTCCTCTA
Organism: uncultured Lachnospiraceae bacterium; assembly: GCA_964580615.1. Lineage (GTDB taxonomy): Bacteria > Bacillota > Clostridia > Oscillospirales > CAG-272 > DTU064. The sequence continues at coordinate 3,394 of CAZOMK010000123.1, forward strand.
TAACTCGCTGCACGAGGTCGATTCCCTTATGCTTTGCAAGTCTTGTGATCATAGCGACGATGGGAGTATCCGGAGCTTCCGGAAGTCCGAGAAGGTGCTGGAGATCCGCCTTGCAGACACGTTTTCCGGAATAAGCCTTTGCCGAATAATTTTTGGCAAGGATCGTATCCTTTTCGGGATTATAAAGATCGGTGTCTATTCCGTTTATTATGCCGAAAACCTTTTCACGGTACAATCTGAGCACATGATAGAGTCCGTGAGAATAAAACTCGCTTTGGATCTCCTCCGCGTAGCGCGGCGACACAGTCGTTACCGCATTAGCGCACACGATTGCGCCCTTTGTAAGGTTGATATCGTTATCATATTCAATAATTCCGCGAATGTTCGCGCCGAGACCGAACACATCGCCGAGAATTTCCGTTCCGTAAACGCCCTGATACTCGATATTATGGATCGTATACACAGCCTTAACGTTACGGTAGCGTTCGTCAGCCGAATAGATCGTTTTAAGATAAACGACAGCAGAAGCGCTTTGCCAATCGTTGCAGTGCAGGATATCCGGAAAGAAATTCACTCTGTCCATGAGATCAAGTATTGCTCTGCCGAAGAAAGCAAATCTTTCGCCGTCATCATAGCTGCCGTAAAGCGAGGGACGGTTGAAATAATACTCGTTATCTATAAAATAAAATGTAACGCCGAGGTGCTCTGTCGTAAAAATACCGCAATACTGTGTACGCCAAGCGAGCTTAACTTCAGTATTTGTGACAAACGTAAGCTTTTCTCTTTCGGAGGCGGGGAGCTTTCCGTAAAGCGGAATAACAACTCTGATATCGCTGTCCGGATACTTTGCCTTCAACGCTGCCGGCAAAGCACCGAGAACATCGCCGAGACCGCCGGTAGCGGCAAACGGAACGGCTTCCGAGCCTGCATATAATATCTTCATATTTTTTCCTTTCTGTATGATATTTTTAAGATGATCCGAGGATTCGGATTCATCAGATCATTTTGCCCTTTGCAACATAAATGGGCATAGACTGTGCGCCGGAGAGAGATACGCCGTCGCGAACAACGACGTCTTTATCCGTCAGCACATAGTTGAGCGAAACGTTTTCGCCTGTAAAGGTATCCTGGAAAAGGATCGAATTTTTAACGACTGTATTTTTTCCGACCTTAACGCCTCTGAAAAGGATGGAATTTTCGACATGGCCCTCGATAACACAGCCGTCAGCGATGAGCGAATTTTTAACGGTGGCATTGCCGATATACTTTGCGGG
>CAZOMK010000124.1:0-4605 GCA_964580615.1 uncultured Lachnospiraceae bacterium
ATATACGTCTGTGCACAGCAATATGACGGAGACAAGCGCCGAAACGATTCCCGAAAGGATATCGAATCTGCTGTGCTCGCCGCTGTATGCTCTCCATTTTTGATACGTCTCCGCATCGTAAACGTCGGCGACGTTTGCCGGTATCGGATTTCCCGCAGAGCGATATCTGACAACATTAAGGAGCGTCGTATAAGCGGCGCCAAGCACGGAAAGCAATATTACCACGCATCTTATCATTATTATTTTCTCCAAAATTTCCTGTTCGGGGCAAGCGCCCGAAGCGTTTTTTCATTCATCCGATTATTTTATCACAAAATGTTATATTATTCAACGATTACAGCACTTTTTTTGCTTTTTCGGACGCAAAAAAGGTGACGGAAAAACAAAATGTTTTTTCGTCACCCGCTTTTGTGTTATTTAAGCCGATAAAAAATATTTTCAGCGCTGAACGCGTCCGGAGGCATCGCCGCCTGCAAGCTTTTCGACCTCGGCAACGCTGACGCGGTTATAGTCTCCCTCAACGGAATGCTTGAGCGCGGACGCGGCAACGGCAAAATCGATCGCCGCCTGCGACGACTTGCCCGAAAGCAGTGAATAGATCAAGCCTCCGCCGAAGCTGTCTCCGCCTCCGACTCTGTCAACTATATGCAAATGATACGACTTTGAAAAATAATAATCCTCGCCGTCGTAAAGCATACCCGCCCAATCGTTATCGGAAGCTGAAACCGACGTTCTGAGCGTGATCGCAACCTTTCCGAAGCCGAATTTATCGGCAAGCTGCTTTGCGACAGATTTATACCCCTCATGATTGAGCTTGCCGCCGTAGATATCCGTCTCTTCCGCTTCAATGCCGAAAACATCCTTTGCGTCCTCCTCGTTGGAGATGCAGACGTCCACATATTCGCAAAGCTCCGTCATTGCCACTCTCGCCTCATCGCGCGTCCAAAGCTTGCCGCGATAGTTCAAATCGCACGAGATCTTAACGCCCTTTTTCTTAGCTGCGATGCAAGCTTCCTTGCAAATATTGACAAGCTCACCGCCGAGCGCGGGAGTTATTCCCGTAAAATGGAACCAATCGGTGCCGTCAAAGATAGCGTCCCAATCAAAATCGGACGGCTTTGCCTCCGCGATTGCGGAATGCGCGCGGTCATAAATGCAAACGGAGCCGCGCTGAGACGCGCCCTTTTCGAGAAAATAAATTCCCACTCTGTCACCTCCGCGGACGATTTTCGTCGTGTCCACTCCGAAGTATCTGAGCGAATCGACTGCCGCCTGTCCGATCGCGTGCTTGGGCAGCTTTGTCACGTAAACGCTGTCGGCGCCGTAATTTGCAAGCGAAACGGCAACGTTTGCTTCTCCGCCGCCGAATGTTGCCTGCATTTGATCGTTTTGGAAAAAGCGATAATATCCGTTCGGAGCAAGGCGAAGCATGAGCTCGCCGAAGGTTACTACTTTCATTTGTTTTCCTCCTTTGCTTTTTCAAGCGCTTCCTTTACGAAAAAGCTTCCTCCGACAGCGGCGACCTTATCAAACGCAAGGAATTCGTCGAGATTTGATCTGTCAACTCCGCCCGTGGGAATAAATTTGACCTGCGGGAACGGCGCGGACAGCGCTTTGAGCGCTTTGAGTCCGCCGTAGATGTTTGCCGGGAAGAATTTAACTGTCGTTATTCCGAGATCGAGCGCCTGCATGATCTCTGTCGGTGTAACGCATCCGGGGTAATACGGAATGTTTTTTTCCTTACACACGTTCGCAACGGGGACGGACAGTCCGGGTGAGACGATAAACTGCGCGCCTGCGTCAAGCGCCGCTCTGCACTGCTCCGCGTTGATAACGGTGCCAGCACCTATCGACATTTCGGGATAATTGCGGCAAGCGTACTCGATCGCTTCCGCGGCGCAAGCTGTACGGAACGTGATCTCGGCGGTATTTATACCGACCGCTTTCAGCGCAGTAAGGATCGTATCTGTTTCGGGAAGCTCCTTGATAACGACAACGGGAATGAATTTTTCCATAATTTTATCTCCTTTCGACGATCAAACGCCGGAATATGCCGCGAAGCCCGCATCTATCGGAAGCACGACGCCCGTTATTGCAGATGCGGCTTTATCGTCGCAGAGGAACAGCGTCGCACCGAGGAGCTCGGAGCTGTCAACGAAGCGATGCGTCGGTGTACCGTTCAATATTTTCGCGCTTCTTGCGGTGGGTGTGCCGTCATCATTGAAAAGCAATGATCTGTTCTGTGCGGAAACGAGGAATCCGGGAGCGATCGCGTTGCAACGGATGCCCGTACCTGCGAAGTGAGTTGCAAGCCACTGCGTGAAGTTACTGATCGCAGCCTTTGCCGCGGAATATGCGGGGATCTTTGTAAGCGGAATATATGAATTCATAGAGGAAATGTTGAGAATACAGCCGCTTTTTTTATCGACCATATCCTTGGCGAAGGTCTGTGTCGGAAGCAAAGTTCCCTGAAAATTCAGCTTGAACACAAAATCAACTCCGTCGAGTGAAAGATCGAAGAAGGATTTTCCGCCCTCCTTCGCCTCATGCTGATATTCGTTATCCGTTGTTGCGCGGGGATTGTTTCCGCCCGCGCCGTTTACGAGGATATCGCAAGCGCCCAGATCTTCTTTGACGCGGAGATGAACGGCTTCGAGCGCGTCCGGATCAAGCACATTTGCTTCGTAGCCCTTGCAAACGTATCCCTCGGCAGCCAGCTCCTCCGCAAGCGCAGTCACAGCCGCTTTATTGAGGTCAAGCGCCGCAACCTTAGCGCCGGACTGTGCGAATGCACGCGCCATCGCGCCGCATATAAGTCCGCCTGCGCCTGTTATAACAACGACCTTGCCCGTATAATCTATATTAAGAGGAAGATTTATCATACTTTTCTCCTTAACCTGTTATTTATTTCCAAGCTTGTCGAGCATATCCCAAACGCCGTGCATATACATAATTCCGAGCGCGCGGTCGTAAAGTCCGTAGCCGGGACGGACTGTTCCGGGGCCTTCGTTCCAGAGATGTCTGCCGTGATCGGGACGAATATATCCGTCAAAGCCGCAATCGTGATATGCTTTGAGTATATCGAGGATTCCGGTATCGCCGTCGCAGTCACGATGAGACGCCTCGGAAAAATCTCCGTTTTCGAAGTGCTTTACGTTTCTGATATGAGCGAACGCTATTCTGTCGCAGTGCTTACGCACTATATCGGCAACATTGTTTGCTGGATTTGCGCCGAGGCTTCCCGAACAAAGTGTCAGGCAGTTGTATTCATCGTCCACCATGTGCAAAAATCTGTCGATGCTCGGCTCGTCAACGAGCAGTCGCGGCAGGCCGAAGATATCCCACGGCGGATCGTCCATGTGTATAGCCATTTTGACATTACATTCGCGGCACGTCGGCATTATTGCTTCGAGGAAATACTTGAGGTTTGCCCAAAGCTTTTCATGATCGACGCCCTCATACTTACGGAACAGCTCGTCAAGCTGTGCCATTCTTTCGGGCTCCCATCCTGGGAAAGACATATCGTACTTTTCGGTGAAATCGAGGATATACTTTGCCATAGCCTTGTAATCGCTTTGGATCATATTCTTTTCATAGTAGAGCGCTGTCGAGCCGTCTCCTACCGGATGGAAAAGGTTGCTCCTCGTCCAATCGAAAACGGGCATAAAATTATAGCAAATGACCTTGACTCCGTATTTCGCCAGATTACGTATGCAAATTTTATAATTTTCGATATATAGGTCGCGCGTAGGCAAGCCAATCTTGATATCATCATGTACATTTACCGATTCAACAACGTCTATATTGAAGCCGTACGCTTCTATCTGACGTTTCACCTCGGCAATTTCTTCCTCCTCCCAGATTTCGCCCGGCATTTTGTGATGAAGCGCCCACACGATGCCGTCTACTCCAGGAATCTGCTTGATATCGGCAAGGCTGATCTTATCGTTCCCCTCACCGTACCACCGAAATGTCATTTTCATAGTCGGTTTTCTTCCTCCTGACTTTTCTCCGTATGCGCCGCTTCTCTGCCTTGGCAAGCGAAAGACGCAAACGAAAGCTTTTATGACATTGTATCACATTTCCGCGCCGTTGTCTGCATCTGCGAAAAAAATCCGCATTTTTTTGCTTTTTCATTTTCGTTGTCACTGCTTTATTTCTGCCGCACAAGGTTGCAATTCAAATTTCGGCGTGATATAATCTTTACGGGAAACAAAAAACGGACTCGACGTTCGAGTCCGTTTTCGGATGTTATTCATTTGCTTCTTTCAAAGCGTTTTCATAAGCTTCAAGCACTGCCGCTTCGATCGACGCACGGAATGCCGCGTTTATCGGGTGGCACACATCGCGGTATGTTCCGTCCGAAACCTTCTTCGAGGGCATAACGATGAAATGCTTGTCGTTTGCGGAAATCAGCTTGATATCATGGATCGCGAAGGCGTCGTCGAACGTGACGGACACAACAGCCTTCATCGGTCCCTCCTCAAACATTTTTCTGATCTTTACGTCTGTGATTACCATTTTCAAGTCTCCTTTTCGATTGATATTTATTGGGTGATCGCAAATTGTATTCCTTTTGATATTTCTATGCTACATTGAAATTAT
>CAZOMK010000125.1:0-4568 GCA_964580615.1 uncultured Lachnospiraceae bacterium
ACTGCTTAATGCTGCTTGGTTCCCCACCTGACATGGTTCACAGCCTTCGATTGCGTAGGACCCATCCTTCAACACGGTCGAGCACAGTGCAAGCCGCACAAGAACAACCCTCAAAATAGGAAGCTACCCCTGCATATAGCGGATTTCAGGTACAAGGCACCGCTAACTCCCCGGCTGGTATGGTCTTACAATACAGCCCAAATCATTATAGCATACAGAAAAATAAAAATCAATACCCGAACTTGAGTTTTAACTTGACTTTTTAGCTTTTATTAATTATAATTATAAGGATGCAATCGGTTAAAATGCCGTATAATAGCTGTTTGAAGAATGTACCTCAGAGGTCTGAATATGAAAAACAATGTTCTTGCAACGATAAAATCGGAAATGCCGCGAATGTCCAAAGGACAACGCCGAATCTCCGAATATATTTTAACGCATTATGAAAAAGCGGCATATATGACCGCGGCAAAGCTCGGTCAGAATTCGGGAGTGTCCGAATCGACTGTCGTTCGCTTTGCAAATGAGCTCGGATATAACGGATATCCCGAATTTTTGCACGCACTGCAAACAGCGGTTGACGCGAGACTTACATCCGTGCAAAGAATCGAGGTAACCGACGAACGCATAGGCAATGCAAGCGTCCTTGAAAAGACGCTCAATTCGGATATTGCCAAGATCAAAGCAACGCTTGAAGCAAACGATTCCGATTATTTCGAAAGTGTCGTCGAGTCGATCATAAATGCCGAAAATCTTTACATAGCAGGCGCAAGATCAACCTCCGTGCTCTCGGATCTTCTTTCGTATAACATGAAGCTCGCGTTCGATCATGTGCACAGAGTTGATACAAGCTCAGGCAGTATTATTTTCGAGCAGATGCACCGAATCAAAAAGGGAGACGTTTTTATCGCACTCTCTTTTCCGAGATATTCAAAACGTATTGTTAAGGCTGTTTCGTTTGCGAAAAATTGCGGTGCGGAGGTGATCGGCATCACAGATAACGAATCTTCACCTATCGCGCCGTTTGCCGATAAGCTTCTTTTCGCCAAAAGCGACATGGCTTCGTATATGGATTCTCTTGTGGCGCCGCTTTCTTTGATCAATGCCATAATCGTTTCGATAACTCTTAAAAGAAAAGAAGATCTTGCGGCTACCTTCGAGCGTCTTGAACGCGTTTGGGACGAATACGACGTTTTCGATAAGGCACAGGATAACTGATTTATGACAGAAAGAATTAAAGTTGCCGTTATCGGTGCAGGCGCTTCCGGAATGATGGCTGCGGGAGCAGCAGCGTCGATGGGAGCGGACGTTACATTGCTTGAACGTAACGAAAAGCCGGGACGTAAGCTTGCGATCACTGGCAAGGGCAGGTGCAATCTTACGAATGATTGCGATGTCAATGAGTTTTTGCGTCATGTTGTGCGTAATCCGCGCTTTCTTTATGCCGCACTCAACGCTTTTTCACCCGCAGATACGATCGACTTTTTCGAGGAGCTCTGCGTGCCGCTGAAAACAGAGCGCGGCAGACGAGTTTTCCCGACTTCGGACAGAGCGTTCGATATCGTTGACGCATTGAAAAAATATTGCCGAATAAACGGAGTAAAGCAGGTGCACGCACGTGTCGAAGAAGTGCTTTCTTCCGACGGAGCTGTTACCGGTGTCAGATATAACGGTAAAACTGAAATGTTTGATCGCGTTATAGTCGCAACGGGCGGACTTTCTTACCCAACAACTGGCTCAGACGGTGACGGCTATGCCTTCGCCGAAAAATCGGGGATCAACGTAACGGACAGATTCCCGTCGCTTGTGCCGCTTACGGCAGGCGCGCCGTGTGCGGAGCTTTCGGGATTGACGCTCAAAAACGTGCGCTTGTCCGTGCGAGATAACAAAACGGGAAAAACGGTGTATTCCGAGATGGGGGAAATGCTTTTCGCGCATTTCGGCATGACGGGGCCGCTCGTGCTGTCCGCGTCGGCGCATCTTGAAAAGGGCGGAGACTATACGGCGGTGATTGATTTTAAGCCTGCGCTTGATCAAAGCACGCTTGACGCGCGCCTTCTCTCAGATTTTGATAAATATAAAAATCGCACAATGATAAACGCGACGGCGGATCTTTTGCCATCTGCACTGTTGCCGCATCTTTTGCGGTATGCCGACGTCGATCTTGAGAAAAAATGCAATTCACTCAAAAAAGACGAGCGTGCGCGCATACTTGCGGCGCTTAAAGGCTTTGAAATTAAAATTACGGGCACACGCCCCGTTGATGAAGCTATCGTTACGGCTGGCGGAGTTGACGTTAAGGCTCTCTCCCCAAAAACGATGGAATCCAAAAGCGTCTCCGGATTGTATTTTTGCGGTGAGGTGTTGGACGTTGACGCTTATACCGGCGGATATAATCTCCAAATTGCGTTTTCAACGGGACGCGCGGCGGGCTTGGCTGCCGCACAGTAATCTACTTATATATAAGGAGAATATTTTATGAATATTGCCATAGACGGACCCGGCGGATCGGGAAAAAGCGTACTTGCCAAAAATATAGCACGTAAGCTCGGTCTTGTTTACGTCGATACGGGAGCGCTTTATCGTACCGTCGGACTTAATGCTTGCAGAAAAGGTATCTCAAGGGAGGATAAAGACGGGATCGTCGCGTCTCTTGCGTCGATAACTGTTTCGCTTGAATACGAAAACGGCGCTCAAAAGGTGCTTCTTTCCGGCGAGGACGTAACGGAGCTTATCAGAACTTCGGAAATATCAATGTACGCTTCCGCAGTGTCGGCACTGCCTGAGGTAAGAAGCTTTTTGAACGAGCTTCAAGCAGATATGGTTCGAAAGGGAAACGTCGTCATGGACGGTCGCGATATCGGAACTGTCATCATGCCCGACGCAGACGTTAAAATTTTCCTGTTTGCGTCGCCCGAAAACCGCGCGAGACGACGCTACGAGGAGCTTATACAGCGCGGACAAAACGTAAAATATGAGGATATCCTTTCGGATATCATTGCGCGCGATACTGCGGACAGTACAAGAGATATCGCCCCCGCCGTACCTGCGGATGACGCAGTTATGCTTGACAACTCCGGCTTCGAACAGCAGGACACATACCGTGTTGCAATACGTATTATTAACGATAAGACCGGAGAAAGCTACGATGACACTTTATAAATTCCTTTATGTATGCCTTGCATGGGTGTTCAGGCTCGTATACCGTGTGCATCCGCATAATTCTGAGGTGATCCCCGAAAATGGTGCGTGCATAATTGCACCGAATCATACGTCGGCACTCGACTGCATTATTATTGCCGTTTCGTCACCGAGACAGGTGTACTTTATGGCTAAAGCGGAGCTTTTCAAGATCCCCGTGCTTTCTTGGCTTATACGAGCGCTCGGCGCTTTCCCCGTTAAACGTAAGGAGGGCGATGTCGGTGCTGTTAAAAAGTCGATCTCGCTTTTGAAAAAGGGAGACGCGCTGTGTATGTTCCCGCAGGGAACAAGATGCCCCTATGTTGAGCTTGAAACAACAAAGGATAAGCTGAAATGGGGAGTCGGTCTTATATCGGACAGGTCTGGAGCCGACGTCATCCCCGTTTATATAAAGACAAAACGCAATAAGCTCAGGCTTTTCGGACGAACGGACGTATATTACGGCGCTCCGCTTTCGCCGGACGAATTTTCCGGATTCGAAGGCAGAGAAAAATACGCACAGGCGTCTGCGCTTGTGTTTGACCGTATATGTGAGCTGAAAAACAGTGCCGATGCGGAGGAGAACAAATAAATGAAGATCACTCTTGCCGAAAGCGCCGGATTTTGCTTCGGCGTAAAGCGCGCTACCGATACGCTTGAATCGCTTATCAATGTGGGCAAAGGAAAAATATTCACCTACGGCGACATTATCCACAATCCGCAGTATTTGCAAAAAATGCGTGAGGCGGGCGTCGTTACGGTTGGAATCGACGATATCGAGCGTCTGTGCGCGGAAGCGACGGATGAGTCGCCCGTTTATGTGCTGATACGCGCTCACGGAATTACAAAAAGCGAGGAGGAGCTTCTCAAGCTCGCCGAAAAACGTAACCCTTCTTTCCATTCCGTTGACTGTACCTGCCCGTTCGTTTCCAAGGTGCATCGCATTGCGGACGAGGAGACAGACACAGACTCGGTGTTCATTTTGATCGGATCAAAGGAGCATCCGGAGGTGAAGGGAATAGTGAGCTGGGCTCACGGCGAAGCGTGCGTTTTCGCTTCTTCCGACGAGATCGACAGCTATATTCAAGCAAATGATACTACAAATTGGAATAAAAAGAGAATTGTAGTGGCTGCTCAGACGACTCAAAACATTGAAGAATGGAAAAAGTCTTACGAAAAAATAAAAAAACTATATACAAACGCAATAATTTTTGATACAATATGTAATGTTACGGAAAAAAGACAGGGAGAGGCGTCAAAGCTTGCTCCGGAATCAGACGTTATGCTTGTTATCGGCGGCAAGGAAAGCTCAAACACAAAAAAACTTTACGATATATGCCGGCTCGCTTGTCCGAAAACGTACATGATAGAAACTTATAAAGATATTC
>CAZOMK010000126.1:0-4549 GCA_964580615.1 uncultured Lachnospiraceae bacterium
GTCTGCCTTTTTCGTCCTTCATCGTTGTGACGTAGCCGGACGGCTTGTTAAGCATGATGTAGGTGTGAGCGGACGTTCGCGGAAGCACACGCTTGCCCCTTATGCAAACGACATCGACTTCGGGATCCACTCTCAGTCCGATCGGCGCCGTAACGCCGTTAACGGTAACCTTGCCCGCCGCAATTTCGCTTTCTGCCGATCTACGCGACATTACGCCGCACGAAGCAATGTATTTTTGAAGCTTCAGAGTTTCCATCAAACATTGATCCTTTCAACCGCGCGGCAGAGCCAAGAGAGCGTTCGTTCAAGCTTTGACGGATCAAGTCCGTCCTCGTACATGACGGGGGATTCAAGCGTGAACGTTCCCGAATAGCCGCTGTTTTTCAGATTCGCGAAAAGTGAGCGGAAATCCACCTTGCCCTCGCCGGGGTGCAAAATGGGACGTATTTTCGAAAAATCAAGCGTTTCTCCGCCGAAATCGCTTATGTGAATGTGTGATATTTTTCCGCTTTTCAGGTAATTCGAGCACGGGATGATATCGTTTTGACCGTGAAGCTGACCGAACCTCACGTCGTAGGTGAAACTGCAATCAAACGCTTCAAGCTCGCGCCAGCGACTTATCGGATCGGATACGACAGAGGGGATGTTTTCGATCATAAGCTCGATTCCGAAGCGGTTTGCAATCTGCATTATTTTCGGCATTGCGTCAAGATTTGCGGCAAAATTTCGGTCGGAGGCGGGCATTCCCCAAAGATGAAAGACAACGCGCTCCGCACCGAGATTTTTCGCTTCCGCGCAGTTGATCTCAAAAAGTCGCAAAGCCTCCTCGGTGTCCTCGGCGTTTCCGTTTGAAAGGAGAGAACCGATGCTTTTGTCCGCGTGGAGCACGGCGCATTTCAGCCCCGACGAAAGGATCGTATTTCTTACGTCTGAGAGTCTGTCGTAAAACGGCGTGATGAACACGTGCTCAATGCCGTCAGCGCCCGCGTTTTTGCAGACAGACGGCAAAACAGCTTTTATGACGGAAAAGTCGTATCCCGTCGCACGTCCGACAACGGTGCCGGTCGAGCAATAAACCTCGTTTTTCATATAAATCACAGAGTTTTTATAAATTTTCCTATCTTGTCAAGCGCGACCATGATGTGCTTAACGGAATATGCATACGAAATGCGCGCAAAGCCCTCGCCGCATTTACCGAACGCAGTGCCGGGAACGATTGCGACTCCCGCCTCGTTCATGAGTTTTTCGCAAAATTCCTCGCTTGACATACCGAAGCCGCCTATATACGGCCAAACGTAGAACGCGCCCTCCGGCATGAAGCATTCGATTCCGAGCTCGCGCAATCCGGAAACGATGTAACGTCTGCGTCGATTGTACTCATCCGCCATGAATTCGATGTCAGCATCTCCGTTTTTCAGCGCTTCGATCGCCGCGTACTGCGAAACGGTCGGCGCGCACATTATTGCGTACTGATGTATCTTGAAAATCTGCTCCGTTATCTCCTTGGGCGCGCAAACATAGCCGAGACGCCAGCCCGTCATTGCGTATGCCTTGGAAAATCCAGAAACGAGAAGCGTTCGCTCGCGCATACCGGGCAGGGAAGCGATCGAAACGTGACGTCTGTCGTAGGTCAGCTCTGCGTAGATCTCATCCGATAAAACGAAAATGTCGGTATCGCGCAAAACCTCCGCAATGCTTTCGAGATCCTCGCGCGTCATTATAGCGCCCGTCGGATTGTTCGGAAACGGAAGAATGAGCAGCTTTGTTTTGTTCGTGATGGCATTTTTTAAAGCGGTCGCGGTAAGCTTGAAGTCATCCTCCGCTTTCGTTTCGAGCGTAACGGGAGTAGCGCCCGCAAGCCTTACGAGCGGATCGTAGCAGACAAAGCACGGCTCGCAAATAATGACCTCGTCACCGGGATTGCAGACAGCTCTTACGGCAGCGTCAATGCCCTCGCTTCCGCCGACCGTCACCGTTATTTCCGATTTCGGATCATACGAGAGGGAAAATCTGCGATTGAGATACGCGGATAGCTCACGGCGAATCTCAAGAAGTCCGGAATTTGATGTGTAGTACGTTCTTCCCTCCTCAAGGCTCGCAACACCCGCCTCGCGGATGTGCCAAGGCGTAACGAAATCGGGCTGACCGACAGTAAGCGCGATCACGTCCTTTTTGTTGTCGAGCAGATCGAAGAACTTACGTATTCCTGACGGCTCTATTTCGGATGCCGTGCGTGAAATAAGCTCGCTGTACGGTTTCATATAAAGTCATGACCTCTCATATCAGTTTCGGGAGCGCCGTAAATAAGGCTGTTGTCCTTGTATTTGCGGAGCACGAAATGTGTTGACGTTGAAACGACGTCTTCAATGGGAGCAAGCTTTTGCGCGACAAAAAACGCAACCTCTTTCATCGTTTTTCCCTCGATCGTGCAGGCAAGATCGAAGCCGCCGGACATAAGGTAAAGATTTTTCACTTCGGGGTACTTGTAAATGCGCTCAGCGATCTTGTCAAAGCCGCGATCGCGCTGAGGAGTGATCTTTATTTCGATGAACGCACTGACGTACTCTCGGTCGGTCTTGTCCCAGTCGATTATTGTTTTGTAGCCGACGATAGTGCCGTCCTGCTCGCATTTTTTTATCATATCGGCGACCTCGCCCTTTTCCTTGCCGAGCATGACCGCTATCTCCGCATCGGTAAGACGCGGGTTGTTTTCAATGAGATTGAGTAAGTCTTTCATGACAAATTCCTTTCAGTTATTTGGAAACTTTTTTCATTATCTGGTCGAAAGAAAGATTGTATTTTTCGGCAATGTCGCGTGCGTAGCTCTTACCGTCGGGACGTGCGCGCTCGATCTTGAAGCTGCGCTTGCCCTCGTAGATGCCGGCAACGAGATTGTCGATCTTAACGCCGCCCTTTGCGGCGGATTCGGCGTTTATCTCATCGACCTTGGCGGCAAGCTCGTGAAGGTGAGTTGAGAAAAGCGCGCGGCAGCCGAGAACGGCAAAGCCGGTCAAAACCTCGGCGGCGATGTAGGATGCCTCGTATGAGCCTGTCGAGGATAAGGACTCGTCGAGAAGCACGAGACTGTATTCGGTGATGTGATCGAAGATCTCCTCAAGACGGGCACATTCCTCTCCGAGACGACCCTTGTCGATCGTATCCTCGCTTCCCGTCGGGAAGTGAGCGAAAATTCCCTCGGCGGGCGAAATAACGGCGGATTCCGCAGCAACGGGCAGTCCGAGCATACAGAATGCAACAGCCTGACCGAGCGCACAGGTTATGACTGATTTTCCGCCTCTGTTAGGGCCTGTGAGCACGTATATCATCGCATTTTCGTCGAAAACAAGATCGTTCGGGACGATCTCGTCGTCAATTCTCAGCGCGACGACGGGATTGCACAGCGACTTGAACGCAAGCGCCTTTTCCTCTATGGGTCTGACGTCGGGACGGCAGAGCGGTATGTTTTTGCTCTTGAGCGCCGAGATGATCTTGGAGCTCTTAACGACAAATTCGATTTCGGGAAGCAGTCTGAGCAGAAAATCGGTGTTTTCAAGAACGTAATCGGAAACGACTCTTTTCCACGAATGAACGGAGCTTTTGAATACGTCGTTGATCGCGCCGTAAAAGGCGTGAGTTGTTGCGTACTGCTGATTTTCCGACTGTCCCTTGAGAAAGGGGGAAAGCTGTGCGATGCAGGTCTCATCGTCGTTTTTGAAGCTGAGACGCAGGATCTTGTCAAGCACCTCGCCGCTTTTGAAGGGGCGGGGGTTTATCGAAAGCACACCGGCATAGACGGGACGAAGCTGTGAGTCGAGGTTGACGCCGAGAGTGATACTCTTGATGTCTCTGACTCGCTGAGTCAGCTCGTTGAGCTTCTTGTTCAGGTTGGAGTAATATTCGCTCTCCGTCAGCTCGATTATTTTGTCCGACAACGCTGTCATAGCCTCGCTTTTGAGCTTACCCGCGCACGCCTCAAAGCCCTTTTTCATGATCGAAAGGCACGACGTGTAAAGCTCGATCTCCGTCAACGAGAAAAGGTACGACTGCGCGTTTCCGCTTCCCGCCGAAGAAAGACTCGATTCAAGCCTGCGAAGCTCCTCAATGTCCAAAAGAACGGGCGTTACTCTTGAAAGCGTGTCCGCTATTTCGGGGCATTCGAGCATATCGTAAAAGATGTCCTGACGGTATCTGATGACTTCGGGAGAAAGCGTGAAAAACTCCTCAAGCGAAGAATTTTTCAAGTCAAATAGCAGATCGAGCTCAAGCTGCTCGATCGTTTCGGCAGATATTTTGGGTGAATCGTTTTTATATGAAGTGCCGGAGGGGTAAAGAAGGGAAAAATCGTTGAAATCCATAACCGTGACTGTTGCTTTTTCGGTAAAAAGCGTCCTTTCGTCTTGCTTCTGAAATATATTGTGTGCGTCGATGCGAAAAATACAAGTAACGCAATTATAATCTCCTTATATAATATCATAAAATTAATTTGAATAAAAGGGATATACGAAAATTTAATATTTTAATTCGGAATATTGTATTATTGACCTATTTG
>CAZOMK010000127.1:0-4521 GCA_964580615.1 uncultured Lachnospiraceae bacterium
ATGCGGAGCAGATCGGGCTCGGAGAGTTCCTTTTGCTCGGACGCGGTGAGGAAAAAAGCAACGGACGTCACCGAAAGTCCATTATTTCGGACGCATACGAGGCGCTTATCGCCGCCGTGTACATCGATTCCGAAAGATCGGGACTTGACGGAAAAACAACTGTCGGTAATTTCATTTTGCCGTATGTTAAGGACGAGCTTAGGCGCATAAGCGACAGAACAGATTATTTTGACTATAAAACATTGCTTCAACAGGTCATTCAGCAGGTCGAGGGCGAGGTGCTTTGCTACGTTGTCGTCGGCGAATCCGGCCCCGATCATGCAAAGCAGTTTGATGTCGAGGCGAGACTTAACAGCAATGTTATCGGTACGGGTTCGGGCAGATCAAAGCGCACAGCGGAGCAGGCGGCGGCAAAGGAAGCGCTTGAGCTTTTCGGTGTCGGAAATCAATGAGACATATAAACATACCGGTTTTTATACCGCATTTGGGATGCCCTCATGCGTGCGTTTTTTGCAATCAGCGCGTTATTTCGGGCACGGAAAGCTTCGATCCCGAATCGGTAACGGAAATCATAGAAACACAGCTTTCGACAGTCGGCGCGGATGACGATTGCGAAATTGCCTTTTTCGGCGGATCATTTACCGGTATCGACCGCGAGCTTATGCTATATTTGCTCGATATTGCGGAAAAATACGTCCGCGAGGGCAGAGTCGGAAGCATCAGATGCTCAACGCGTCCAGATTATATAAACGAGGAGATCGTTGATATTTTGTCGGGATATTCGATGAAAACAGTCGAGCTCGGCATACAAAGTATGTCAGCTGACGTGCTTTTGCGCTCGGCGCGCGGTCATGCGCTGCAGGATTCCGTTCGTGCCTGCGAGCTTTTGCGCTCGCGCGGATTTTCCGTCGGCGGACAGATGATGACGGGACTGCCCGGCGCGTCGTATGACGATGAGCTTGAGTGCGCGCGCGCGATAGTGGCTCTCGGATGCAGTGAGGCAAGAGTGTACCCGACGTTGGTGTTCGCCGGAACGGAGCTTGAGCGGATGATGCAAAGCGGAGCTTACGTCCCGCTGACGCTTGAGGACGCGGTTAAAAGAACAGCCGGAGTTTTGCGGATACTTCATGACGGAGGGGTAAAGGTTTTGCGCGTAGGACTTTGCGAAAGCGAAAATCTTCATTCGTCACGCTTTTCGGCCGGGCCGAATCATCCCGCGATCGGAGAGCTTTGCGAATCTCGCATATTTTATGAAAACATATCGGAGCTTATCGACGACGCGCGCGGAGCGGACGTAACTGTTTACGTTGCGAAGGGCGCTGTCTCAAAGGCTGTCGGACATAAACGCGAAAATGCGATAAAATTGAAGGATATATACGGTTTGCACGATATTCGTTTCCGCGAAGCGGATAGTCTTTGCGGCTATGAAGTGCGAACGGATGTGAAAAGTAAGACGTTAGGCTAAAGAAGGACAGGAAAAATACGTGTACTTAAAATCGCTTGAAATGCAGGGGTTCAAATCGTTCCCCGACAAAACAAAAATAGAATTCAACAGCGGCTCGACTGTTATAGTCGGCCCGAACGGAAGCGGTAAATCCAATATTACAGACGCGATGAGATGGGTGCTTGGCGAAATATCAAGCAAAAACATTCGCGGAACAAAGATGGAGGATGTTGTTTTTGCCGGTGCAGACGGAAGAAATCCGATGGGATACGCGGAGGTCTCCGTAACATTTGACAATACTCCCGATAACGGAAAGATCAATCTGCCTTACGACGAGGTTACCGTCACAAGACGATATTACAGAGCGGGCGAGAGCGAATATTACATAAACAGACGTTCGTGCCGCTTGAAGGATATCCATGAGCTTTTTATGAATACCGGTATAGGCAGAGAGGGCTACTCCATTGTAGGTCAGGGCAGAATATCGGAGATACTGTCCCGTAAAAGCGAGGACAGACGTACTGTTTTCGATGAAGCCGCGGGAATATCAAAGTACAGACATAAGCGCCATGAGGCGGAGCGTCAGCTTGCTTCCGCGGAAGAAAATATGCTTCTCGTAAACGATAATCTTTCCGAGATCGAAGGCAGAGTCGGCCCGCTCGAAAAGGAAGCGGAAAAAGCTAAAAAATACCTTGATCTTTATGAAAAAAAGCGCAAGGCGGATATTTCGCTGACAGTTTACGACAGTAAGCGAGTCAGGGCGGAGCAGAAAAAGGCGGAGGACGATTTCCTCCTTTCGACGCATGAGCTTGAAATGATCGAGGATACAGTCGAAGGACTTGAGGCGCAGAGCGAACGTATTTCGGAAGCGTCGCAGAATAATAAGCTTTTGTCGGAGCGCGCATACGAACGTATCCGCGAGCTCACAGCCGAAAGATCGCGCCTTGACAGCGAATATAAGGTTCTCGTCACCGAGTCTGCACGAAATTCGCTCCAGATCGAGGAATGTGAAGAAAACGCGAAGCGCACGGATGAATCGGTTGAAACCGCCGAAGCCGAAAAAGCCGAGGTTGAAAAGCGCATTGAATCGATCAAAACCGAATACGCAAGCGCCGAGAGGATCCTTTCGGAGAAAAAGTCAAGCCTCACGGATGCGGAAAAAAAGCTTTCCGAGCTTGAAAGCAGTCTTGACGAATTGTTCGACGAGCAGAAAAAGCACGAGGAAGAAACGGTAGACCTCAGAGTAAGGCTGAATGTCCTTAAATCATCGTATGAAGCGGATGATGTAAAAAACGCGTCTGTTTCGAGCGAGATCGATAAGTACCGAAACGCCGCCGACGGATACGACGAGCAAATGAAGCGCGAAGAACGCAACGTGAGCGATTACAGGGACGGAATCGACAAGGCGAACGCCGTCATCTCCGAGGCGGACGCACAAATCGAAAAGCTTGACGCAGAGCTTGCCGAGCTTAATGCGAAGCGAAATTCCGCCGCCGCATCGCTCGAAGCCTATGACAAGCGCATAGATGCGCTCGTTCGTCTTGAGGAGAACTTCGAGGGGTACGGCAAAAGCGTAAAATTTGTAATGGATGCTTACGGAAAGGGCGAAATATCGGGTAAGGTCTACGGCCCCGTGTCACGTCTTATTTCCGTGAGATCGGAGTATATAACAGCCATCGAAACGGCACTTGGCGCCAATCTTCAGAATATCGTTGTCGAAGATGACGCGACGGCAAAATCGGCCATTCGCGCACTGAAAAACGCAAACGCGGGACGAAGCACATTTTATCCCGTCTCCGCAATGAAAGCGCCCGAAAAAGGACGCGAGCTCACTGAAGTTTCGCGATCCGCAGGCTATATCGGAATCGCGTCGGAGCTTACGGAATATGATGTAAAATATTCGGGTGTTATCGGGTATCTTATAGGCAGAGTCTGCGTCTTTGATACTCTCGATAATGCGGCGTCTGCCGCAAAAGCGTCCGGATACAGGATCCGTGCCGTCACACTTGACGGACAGCAGATCAACGCCGGCGGATCGTTTACGGGCGGATCTACACGCCGCGACAGCGGGATGCTGTCGCGTGCGGGAGAGATCAAATCTCTGCGCGCCGAAAAATCGCTTTGCGAGCGACGCACCGAGCAGCTTGACGAGACGATAGCGGACAAAATGAAAAAACGCACATCCGAAATTTCGCGCCGCGTCGGTGAAGTTGATAGACGCGATATGATGGATACGATGATGCGTGCCGCAATGTCCGAGCGCGACGCATATAAAGCGCAGCTCGACGCAACGGAAGCCTTGATAGCACAGCTTCGCTCCGACTATGACGCAAGACTTGAACAGAAAAATCTGTACGAGACTGATATGTCGTCGATGACGGAAAGACTCGCCGAGGCGGAGATGCGTCTCGGACGCGTCAAGGAGGAGCGCGCGGAGCTTGACGTTGTGCGTCACGAGGCGGAAGACGAAAGACTTGCAATCGCCGCCGAGGTCTCCGAGGCGCAGGTCGCTTCCGTCAGACTTGACGCGGAGATCAACTCCGCAAACGCGCTTTTGGAAGAAAAAATTCGTCGCTTGGACGAATTCGGCGAGCGCAAGGCGCAGTATATACGCCGTGCGGCTGAGCTGACGGAAAACAACAAGGCTTCGCTTGAAAAGCAAGCGGAAAATCGCGAAAAATTCGACGATATCGAAAAGAGCCTGCAAGCTGTTGAGACAGAGAGAGCGGAGCTTGAATCCGGTGGACTCGAATTCGAAAAGCGTCAGGTCGAGCTTCGTCGCAAAATACGCGAAAAGACGGACGAAAAAGAAAAGATCGTGCGCGTCCACCTCAAAAATGAGCAAAAAAAGACAGCGCTTTCAACGGAGATCGACAAGCTCGTTTCTCATCTTTGGGACGAATATGAGCTTACTTTTTCGGGTGCGGCAGAGCTTGATTATCCCGAAGTAACAAGCGAAAACAGAAACGAAACCTACAAAATACTGACGGAATACAAAAACAAGCTTCGTGCGCTCGGATCTGTAAACGTGGGCGCTATCGAGGAATACAAGGAGGTCAGCGAAAGATACCTTTACC
>CAZOMK010000128.1:0-4473 GCA_964580615.1 uncultured Lachnospiraceae bacterium
CTTATACTTATGACGATTATAACAACACTGTACACCGCTATCTACTTTATTGTAGAAGAGGTTAGCGCGTCTGAGCCCGAAGAACTCAACGTCGCTGTCGGTCTCGTCTACGGAGATTCCGTAGACGAGGCGTTCACTTCGACAACGACAGTCGGTTATACAGTCGGATCGGAAAAAATAGAGCTTAACAAAAAAACGTTTACTCCTCTTTGGACAATACCCGATACAACAAAAGTAACGATCCTCGCCGATTGTAACTATACTAAAAAAACGATCGGCAATTCATATATCCGAAGCGACAGCGATGTTGTTGTCGGCGGATATCATATTGAGCTTGATGCCGTTTATGCAGATACCGAAAAGCTGACAGAAGGCGTAAGCTCCGTTAATTCGACAGTTTCGGAAAAATCGCTTTACGCGATCCCGTCTTACATAAACGGTGAATTGAAGATCAGAATCGGCAGTTACGCAACAAAAGCTGCTGCGGATGCCGCCTTATCCGAGCTTCGGCCGCTTTTCACCGAGCTGGCAATGCACGTCGCGTCCCCGTCAAGCACGGGAGTGACTGTCGTTGCACACAACACCTCAAAGCTCCTTTTTGAATATGACTGCGCCGATAAATCGTACCTTGCACTTGATCCGCTTACCGATGAAGCTTATACAGCTACGCCGGCAGGCAACATATACGACGGCGTTTTTGTTTATAAGCATTATGTGAATTCGTCAAAAAACATTGACGGTATACAGGTCGTCAATGTATTGCCGCTTGAAAAATACCTTTTGGGCGTTGTGCCTTACGAAATTTCCAATTCATGGCCGCTTGAAACGCTCAAGGCGTTTTCCGTCCTCGCCAGAACCTACGCTGTCGCGGAGTTTGATCAGTATTGGAAATCATACGGCTTTAACCTTTGCAATACAGCGTCAAGCCAGGTTTACAGAGGTGTCGCGAGAGCGAACGCAAACGTAATAAAAGCAGTCGAAGAAACGGCGGGACTTGTCGTTGCGTGCAACGGAGTGATCGCGTCAACGTATTATTCGTCAAGCGTAGGCGATTCGACCGTCGATTCAAGGTATATATGGGGCAAGCAGGACTTGACGTGGCTCAGAAGCGTCGCAACTCCTTGGGAGGAATATCGCGATCACGCAAAGGCGTTTTGGACTAAAGAGGTCTCACCGACGGAACTTCAAAAATATCTTTACTCAAACGGTTATACAAAGCTGACATCTCCCATCGCGTCGATAAAGATTAACCAAAAGGCGGGAGAAAACTCAAATTACGTCTATAAGCTTACCGTAACAGACGAGGCAAACAACAGCGTTACAATAGAGCGTACCGATAAGGTGAAAAGCGCATTTTCCGCATACCTTAACAGCGCGAATTTTGTTGTGGCAAAGGGAAGTGTGACATATACAACGTATAATAAGCTCGTTGCGCCTGGCGCGCCTTCAGAAATCGCAAACAGCTCGTTTGCTGTCATGACCTCGCTCGGAAAGCTGTTTTCCACTTTTGAAAACGGAGTCAAGGTGCTTACGTCAAACGGAGAAAAGCTGTTTTTGCCGTCGTCCGCCGTCGGAGTTGTTACTGCCGATTCCTATAAAAACGGAACGATAGAGTCGATTTCGGAGTCGTATATAGTAACCGAAACGGCAACGGCAACAGACCCGAACAATTTTATTTTTGTCGGTAAGGGCTGGGGACACGGAATCGGACTTTCACAGTGGGGGCTGTATGACCTTGCGGCTAAATTCAATTTGAAATATGACGAAATGATCCGCGCATATTGCGGAGACGTGCAATTTGTTAATTACGATCAGTTTATAAAGAAATAAAAAAGCCGCCTTGAGGCGGTTTTTTTATTATATTATCGGCTCAAAGGTGCCGTTTTTCAGCACCGAAATAAGCTCATTACTTGTTTTGATCTTATTTTCGGTCGTGATTCCGCCGAGCGGCGTGTGATCCGAATTGTGAAAATCTGTTCCGGAAATGCCGATCAGGGAGTTGCGCTTTGCCCACGCCTGCGCGATATCGTTGTAGGACTCATGCCAAGGCGACAGATTGGCGATCTCGATTCCGTCAAGCAAATTCGGATCGGTAACCATCATCGACGGACGGAAAGGATGCGCTTGAAAGATCATCATGCCGTTTTCCCTGATCATGTGAGAAAGCGTGTAAATGTTCATGTATCTGGGGTCACCGAGATCACGTAAAAACTCCTCTGTCAAGCCGTATACGAGATAATCGCTGTTGTTTTCACGCATAAATCGGATCTCCGCGCCGAGCAAAACATTGATTCTTCCGTCTGCGGCTTCGACAAGCTTGTTGTAGCCGTTCATAAAATACTCAAGCTTACTTTTCCAGCTCTTTCCCTCAAGCTCTCGCGGAAATGTCCACGGATTTATATGCTCCGTTGAAACGAGAGTTTTATATCCGGCTTCAACGTATTTTTCGATTATTTCCTCGGCGGTTGCGTGCGCGCAGGAGCTTACGTTTCCGCTGTGGCAGTGCATTTCGGTCTTAAACATAATATTTACCTCGCTTTGCGATCAATATCCATGCCGTTATTATACACCTTTTTTCGACAAATAACAACATATAATTTCGCTCACGCTTTGATCTGTGAAAGAACCGCCCAAACATTTTTGTCCGGGCGGTCTTTGCTGTCTCGTGCTATTGTTTTTTTAAGAGAAGGACTGCTCTGTACGTTCGATTATCTCGTCCTGAAGCGCCTTGGAAAGGTTACGGAAGTGATCGGAATATCCCGCAACGCGAACGATCAGATCGCGATATTCTTCGGGATTCTTCTGAGCCGCAATAAGCGTTTCCTTGTCAATGACGTTAAACTGAATGTGATGACCGTCCATTGCAAAGTAGGAACGGATAAGAGACGCAAGATTCTGCTTGCCCTCTGCTCCTGCAAGCACTGCGGGCGTGAATTTTTGGTTGAGAAGCGTACCGCCGGTGCGGAGATGATCCATTTTAGCGCAGGATCTGATGACTGCGGTGGGGCCGTGAGTATCTGCGCCCTTGTCGGGGGAGATTCCCTCGGAAACGGGCTTCGCCGCGTGACGTCCGTTGGGAGAGGCAAGCATTACCTCACCGAAATAAACGTGGCAGGTTGTGGGGAGCATATTTACTCTGTAATGACCGCCTCTTACGTTCGGTCTGCCTGTAACGGTGCTGCGATAAAATTCGAATACCTGCTTCATTATTGAGTCTGCATCGTCGTCGTCGTTACCGTAGAAAGGAGTATCCGTGCGGATCGTATGATACATTTGCTCATATCCCTTGAAATCTGCGCTCATTGCATCGCGAAGCTCTGCCAAGGTGAATTCACCCTTGTCATAAACGTGACGCTTGATAGCGGAAAGCGAGTCGGTGATCGTACCGATGCCGACACCCTGGAGATAGGATGTGTTGTAGCGTGCACCGCCTGCGTTATAGTCGCGTCCGCGTGCGATGCAGTCGTTTGTGATGATAGAAAGGAAGGGAACGGGCATATAATCCGCGTAAATGCGTTCGATTATAGCAGATCCGTTTGTCTTTATGTCGATGAAATACTTCATCTGACGGCAGAACGCGTCGTAAAGCTCATCGTATGTCTTGAAGCTTTCTGCGTCACCGAGCTGCAGACCGATTGTCTTTCCGGTATAGTGATCGTAGCCGTTGTACAGGGTAAGCTCAAGAATCTTGGGAATATTGAAGTAACCGGTAAGGATGTAAGCCTCGTTACCGAACGCGCCTGTTTCAACGCAACCGCTCGTTCCGCCGCGACGTGCATCTTCAAGAGACTTGCCTGCTTCCATAAGCTCCTGAATGATAGCTTCCGTGTTGTAGAATGCAGGCTGACCCCATCCCTTGGAAGCGATCTCAACTGCGCGGAGCAGGAATTTGTTGGGGGTTTTACGGCTGATCTGAACGTTGGAGGAGGGCTGAAGCAGCTTCATCTCGTCCATGCAGTCAAGGATAAGATACGAAACGGGGTTTACGCCGTCTTCACCCTTGGGCGTGATGCCGCCGGTGTTGATGTTGGCAAAATCGGTGTATGTGCTGCTTTCCTTGAGCGTGATTCCGACCTTGGGAGGTGCGGGCTGATTGTTGAACTTGACCCAAAGGCATTCGAGAAGCTCAAGCGCCTTATCGTCGTCGAGAGTGCCGTTTTCAATGTCACGCGCATAGAAGGGGTATACGTGCTGATCGAGACGTCCGGGAGAGTATGCGTCCCAAGGATTGAGCTCGCTCGTTACGCACAGATGAACGAACCAATACATCTGAAGCGCCTGATGGAAGTTCTGCGGTGCAAATTCGGGAACAACGGAGCAGTTCTTCGCGATCGTAAGCAGATCCGCCTTCCAATCCTCGTCCGTTTCCGTTTCAGCGAGGGAGAGTGCAAGCTCGCCGTAACGCTTTCCGAGCGTTATGATAGCGTCGCACGCGATGGACATGGCGTTAAGCTGCTCGCGACGTCTGTATGC
>CAZOMK010000129.1:0-4418 GCA_964580615.1 uncultured Lachnospiraceae bacterium
CTGATAATCGTGACCGGGGATGTTTGCGTCGAGCGTGTTATATCTGAGGAGCCAGAAATGATAGTCAATGGCTTTTTTCATTGCCGCGCTCGGCACGTCGATATAGGGAATGACCTGATGCCAATATTCGTTATATCCGCGCTTTTGCGTTTCAAGCGCGAGCGAATTCGATTGATCCGCAAGCTCGGCAAAACGCAGATAATCGCGCTCCGCTTCGGGGATCTCATCTGTTGTAAACGCGATGATAACGTTTCCGCAAGCGGAAGCGTTTGCTTCAACCGTTATGCATTTATTGAGCGTCGGACGCTTTTGCCAAGGCATAAGCTCACCGTCGGGACGGCGGCGCGAGGGACGCGATGTGCCCGATGCGGACATACGTGCCTTGACTGTTGTGAGATCGTTTCTGTCGCGAAGTCTGCCGCGCAGCTCGCCGCGTAGCTTGTTGCCGGGGTATACAGCCCACGGCTCGTGAGCGAACGGAGAAAACGACGACACTGTCATTGTAACGGGAGCATCGGAGCCGTTTACGAAGGTGTACAAAAGCACGGCACAGTTTTGCTCGCTTATGAATTTGTCGGTTATCACCTTGTAGTCGCCGCAGACGTATTCGCCGTGCCAATGCGACGGCATATTAACGCGCTTTTCGGGAAGCTCCTCAAATCCGAGCTTTTCCGCTCCGACGTAAAAATCAAGCGACATGAGCTCACGTCTGCCGAGGGGCTGGCAGTACGACGGGTCACCGCCGAAGCCGATGACGGAAACATCGTGCGTGAACATATAAAGCGAACGACCGCGCGTCATGAGCGCGTCTCCGTCGTCGTTTCCGCCTCTGTTGGGGTCTCCGTTAGCGGCGCCGAAGCGCGCAAGTATTTTATCAAAACGGTATTCACCGTTTGATTTGTCCTTTTCGTATACGGCTTCGAGATGTGCAAGCGGCTTGACAGCCTCATAATCGGAATAAATATGCTCAACAGCCTCTGTGTTTTTATAAACTGGTTTTTTCAGGTCCATAGCGATCCTCCGATAGTTTGTTTTTACCCAATGTAAATATACCATATTACGACAGCTATTTCAAGGATAAATAAAATGTAAATGCTTTTTAGAATATGCCGTTTTCGTTAAAAAGCATTGCCTTGACTTAAAGCCGCAAATATGATAATCTATTCATGTGAATTTTTCGGAGAAGCTTTATTGATGAATATAAAAACAGAAGACACGGTGAGGATAGCGATGTGTACCGCGCTGATCTCCGTCACCGCATGGATAACGGTTCCGTCGCCGATACCGTTTACGCTTCAAACGTTTTCGGTGCTTTTGACCTGCGGCTTGTTGGGCGGAAAAAACGCAAGTGCGGCTGTGTTCATATATATTTTGCTCGGTGCGCTCGGCTTACCGGTGTTTTCCGGCTTTACGGGCGGAATCGCTTCGCTCGGAGGCGCGACGGGAGGCTTTATCATCGGATTTTTGGCGATGACGCTTTTTGTTTGGCTTTGTGAACGCTTTATAAGCTCGACGGTGTCGCTTGCTTTCGTAATGTCAATTTCTTTGCTGATCTGCTATTCGTTCGGAGTGCTTTGGTACGCGCTTATCTATTCGCCGAACAATTCGGCGTCCATCGGAGCGATCGTTTCGTCAACCGTTCTTCCGTTTGTCATTCCCGATGCGATAAAGCTCGCCTTGGCAGTAGCTTTGACGCAAAAATTGAAAAAGTACATTAAGTAGTTGAAAACAGTTGAAAAAGGAGAATAAAGTCAATGTCAGATAAAAAAACGCCCGTAACTGCTATAATCGTAGGCGCAGGGCACAGATCTCTCATATATGCGGAGCTTGCCGAGGAAGCGCCCGATATGCTCAAGATCGTCGGCGTTGCCGATCCGGATCCGATCAAGCGCCGTCTTGCTGCGGAACGCTTTGACATTCCAGAAAATATGCAATTTTACGATGCGGATGAGCTTGCCTCCAAGGGCAGACTTGCGGACGTTATCATAAACGGCACGATGGACAGTCAGCATATAAGCACCGCCGTCCCGCTTTTGCGTCTCAGATATGATATGTTGCTTGAAAAGCCGATCGCTGTTTCGACAGATGAAATACGACTTCTTGAGGAAACGGTAAAGCAATATAAAAACAAGGTGTATGTGTGTCATGTGCTCAGATATGCGCCGTTTTACCGCAAGGTGTATGAGCATATCGGTGATATAGGCGACATACTTAATATCCAACTGACGGAGCACGTTTCGTATCATCATCTTGTCGTTTCATACATAAGAGGTAAATGGAAAAGCAAGGCTGAATGCGGCGCGGGGATGCTGCTTGCGAAATGCTGTCACGATATGGATCTGATGATGTGGTTTGCAGGTGATGCGCGTCCTGTTTCCGTTGCCTCGTTCGGCTCGGATATAGCGTTCGATGAAAGCAAAAAGCCGGAAGGCGCCGGTACGCGTTGCCTTGTTGACTGCAAGGTCGAGGCTGAATGCCCGTACTCTGCCAAAAAGCATTACATAGATCATCCCGATCGTTGGAGATTCTATGTTTGGGACTGCTTTGCGGGACAAACTCCCACATTGGAGGACAAGATAAACTCGCTTAAAACAGACAATCCCTACGGCACCTGCGTTTACGGTAACGGTCACACTGTAGTTGATCATCAAAGCGTGCTTGTCAATTTTGACAGCGGACTTACCGCGACACTCAACATGATAGGCGGCTCAGCAAAGGCGGAGCGCAATGTGCACATTATCGGTACGAAGGGTGAGATCAAGGGCGTTTTCGACGATTCCGTTATACGGCTCAGACGGATCAATCAGTCCGCTGACTGCAAAAAGTTCTACGACGAGGAGATAATCGACCTTCGCGACGACGGCGATAAATCCGGCATGACGGGCTCTCACGGCGGCGGGGACCTGATGCTCGTCCGAGATTTCGTGAACGCCGTCAGAGGCGAAAAAACAACGCCATGCGCGTCGTCGCTTGACGTTTCGATCGCGTCTCATCTTGCAGTTTTCGCAGCCGAAAGATCGCGCGAAAACGGGACGGTGGAAAGGATATGTATTAATGGCACCGAAAAATGATGTTTTGATAAGATATGCGTCAAGCGAGGATTTCGATTCGCTCATGACGCTTTTGAACGGTGCGTTCGGTTTCCCTAACGAACTGACGGACGGCTTCGCTTCGCTTTTGCCGAAGCTGTATCACCCTCAAATGAAGCAGCTTGTCGCAAAAAAAAACGGCGAGCTTGTCGGCGCTGTCGGTATGTTTGAGCGAAAGCTTCACGTTGGCGACGAGGTGCTCACCTCTGTCGGAATCGGAAACGTTGCGTGCCGCGAGGACGCACGCGGAGAGGGAATAATGTCCGCACTGATGAAACGTGCCGTGTCCGACATTGTCGCGTCCGGAGCGGAGCTTTCCGATCTCGGCGGCAGACGCCATCGTTATGCTCATTTCGGCTACGAATGTGCGGGAAAGGCGTATAATTTCACTGTGCGGTCGGATTTTTCGGCTCATATCGGAGAAAATGCGAAAAAGCTGAGCTGTGCTCCGATCGAGGATTACTTTGATTTGGCGGAAAAGCTGTATTTGTCGCAGTCGGTTCGCTTTGAGCGCGACGATTTTGATGCGGTGACACTCTCTTGGTGTGCGTTACGTTATGCGTTTGTTGACGGATCTGACTTTGCCGGATATGCTATTATCCGTCAGGACAGAGTTACGGAGCTGATGCTTTCGGAGCCGTCACGCTTGAGCGAGGCGATCACGGCGATTTTCGATGTAACGAAGAAAAGTACGCTAACGTTTACACTGCGCGAAACCGATCCGCTTATGCGTTATATAAACAAAATATATGACGGTGTTTCTGTCCGATCAAACGAGCAAATAGCCGTTTTCGGCTTCAAAAAAACAGTGTCCGCGTATTTGAAGTATCTTTCGACGTTGAAAACGCTGCCTGATACGCGGCTTCCGTTCCGGATAATGGGGTGCGCGGGCGAGGAAAGCTTCACTGTCGTCGTCAGAGATGGCGTGCCGACTGTTACGGACGGCATACAAACTGCCGTCGGTGCGAACGACCCGACAGTGCTGACTCAGCTTGAAGCAACGGCGTTCTTTTTCGGAATCATATCTCCCGAAAGAGCGGAGCTGAGTAACGCCGAGGCGCTTTTTCCGCTCCCCCTGTTTATACCGTCGCCGGACTGCGTATAATGTTCGAAAATATTTGTAAACATTCGAAAAACATATTCAATAACGTCTCGGAATATGATATAATGTTCAAAGTATACCGACGTTTGAAAAAATATACAGACAACCGAAAGGGAAATGCTTAAATGATGAAAAGAACAGTTTCGATCCTGCTTTTTGCAGTGATGATCATGTCTGCAATGATGCTGACAGCCTGCAATAAATCAACGGAGCTTCAGGACTATGAC
>CAZOMK010000130.1:0-4402 GCA_964580615.1 uncultured Lachnospiraceae bacterium
GAAAAAAAGCGCAAGTTTATTATAGATTTCGTCTATTTGCTTTTAATAGGCCTTCTCATATATTTTGTATTCAAATATGCGATCGGATTTTTAATGCCGTTTATTATCGCTTACGCTGTCGCGGCTTTACTGCAAAGGTTCGTGAAGCTTGCGGAGAATAAACTGAAATTTTCGCATAAGGTCGCTTCGCTTGTGACAGTTATCATCTTTTACTGCACAATAGGCGCGCTTGTAATATGCATTTGCATCGGCATTTTCTATTACATTAAGGATCAGATCGTCAAGATACCTCAGATCTACAAAAATACTATAGAGCCGGCTGCGTCCTTGCTTCTCGAAAATATCGACAAGCTGACAGACAATATGAATCCGACGTTTGCCGCCGCCATCGACAACATCGCCTCCAACCTGTTCACGTATTTGGCGAATATCGTCACAACGCTTTCGGGTGCTGTCGTGTCTCTTGTTTCAAGCGTTGCAACGTCTCTCCCCACGCTTGCGCTTAAAGTCGTTTTCGCGCTTATCGCATCGTTTTATTTCAATTCCGATTACGATAAGATCCATGATTTCCTTGAGCATCAATGCACAGATCATGTATGGTCAAAGATAAAGGCGACGAGAATTGCGATAGGGCAGATCATCTTCAGCTATGTAAAATCCTACGCGATAATCTTGGGAATTACGTTTTTGGAGCTTGCCGTCGCGATGCTTGTTTTGGGCGTCAACAATTTTGCGACTGTCGCCTTTATGATCGCGATCTTTGATATTTTGCCCGTAGTCGGAACGGGAACGATCCTCATTCCGTGGACGGTGATCGAGTTGATCCGCGGAAACTATACGATGGCGATCGGGCTGATCATCGCTTATGTTGTTATCTTTATCGTAAGACAGGTCATCGAGCCTAAGATCGTCGGTGAGCACGTTGGACTTCATCCGCTCGTCACGCTTCTTGCGATGTTTGTCGGATCGATCCTTTTCGGTATTATCGGTCTTTTCGGAATCCCGATCACAATTGCCATACTTGTCGATCTGAACGAAAAGGGCGTTATCAACCTGTTCAAACATTAAAATCCTTTTTAGACGGCGGCGCTATCCGTATTACGCATACGGAGGCGTCGTCTCTTTTTTTGTACCGTTTTTCCGCTTCGCCGAGGATCAAATCCGCGATGTCACTGCATTTTCTGTCACGTATTTCGGAAACAAGACTGTACAGCCATGCGGAGTCGTCGTCGCTTTCGGCAATTCCGTCCGACATCATTATAATGACGTCTCCGATCTCGGCTTTGAGCTTTGTTTTTTGCGAGTCCAAGGTGCGGATGATGCCGACGGGAAGTGTGCGCGCATCTATTTTGAAAATATCGTTTCCGCGGACTATGATTGTCGGAGAGGCGCCGCTTTTGTAAAATTCGAGATTGCCCGATATAAGGTCAAAATCGCAAAGATCAACAGTTGACGAGCATTCCGAACGCTTTGCGCGAAGCATGGAGTTCAGCATTTTCAGCGTTACCGCCGCGGAATTTCCCGCGGACAGCATTTTTTCGATGAAAAGCACGCACATCCCCGACGTAACGGCAGCTTCGTGACCGCTTCCCATTCCGTCGCTGATCAACGCGATGAAGTGCCCGTTTTCGGACAAAAAGCACAGCGACGAATCGCCGCAGGCGCGGCTTTCCTCCTCGGTCAATGATTTTGCGGCGTGTATGACGGAAAACGCTTCCTCCGCGTAAAGCGTTGCGCTGACCTCGTTTCCGTGAAGCTCAAATTTCGGAGACGAAAATTCGCTCCCACAAACCTCGGACGCGAGCTTTCGAAGATCATCCTCACCGATGTGCAGTCCGGATAGCTTTATCGACGAGATGAATACAGTGCGTCTGGCGCCGCCGTAAACGGCAACCTGCCGTGCGGCTATTTTTTCTTCGCGCAAGCGCGCGGAAAGCAAACGGGAAAGCTCCCGATCTATCGAAAATTCTGTTCGTCTGCGCTCGATTATATCGCTCAAAACAGCCGCTATCGAGCGATAGTCGATAGCCATTGCCTCCGTTTTGTCTGTGTCGATGATGTTTTTTATAAGCGAAGCGTATGATTCGTTGACGGTGTTGCAAAGCTCAGTTGAATGCGGGCACGCTTCAAGAATAAAAGCAGGGATGCTCTCGTAAGTCAGCGTTCCGTTTTCGTCAAGCAGACTTGAAATGCTGTCAAAAGCATCCGAGATCTCGTTTTCGTTCAGCTTACGGCATACCTCCGACGCTTCACACAGACGGCATACGTTTTCACGTGCGCGCAAGACGGCTTCTCTTGTCTCGCCGCAGGTGGGCTTACGCAGTTTGTCCGACAGTCTGTAAAGCATATCGGACAGCTCCGTGAACGCCTGCGCTTCGGACGAAAGAAGCTTGTCTGTGTCGTAATTTCTTACCATTTCCGCACGCAAAACGGCGCTGTGCGGAAGGCTTGCTTCCGATTTCTCGCTCTCGGACGTGAAAAATCCGCCGTAGACGCCGATTTCGGCGATAATTCCGCCGAGTACAACGGACGGTGCAACGGCAGAGGCGACTGTGTAGCCGCCGGCGTAGACAGTCCATGAAACGGCGGCAAGTGTCGCCGATGCGACTGCTATATAAGGAGACGACGAAAACAAAATTCCCGAAACGATCGAGGACAGCGAATAGATCGGCGTAAGCGCAGGCAAGCCGGAAAGCCCCAAAAACAGTCCGATCAAGCAGCCCTTAAGCAGTCCGTGCTTGCGGGTTATGTATACGGATGCCGTCATTGCGAAAACGGCGGCAAGATCCAATGAAGCCAAAGAGACAGTGCGAAGCGACATTATCAACGACACGATAAGCGCGCCTTTGCTTGCTTCACTGTAAAGCATTGTTGCGTCGGAGCGTTGCTCGGAGACGGTGCAGGTGTAAAGAAAGGTGAGCGACGGGACGAGCGCGATGTAGAGTATGAGCGCGGCGAGGGACGCGGGCGAAAAATCGGACACGATCGAATTGTATGCGCCGAGCGTTGCGGCGGCGATGAGAGACGAGACGAGCTTCAGCTTCATGCTGTCCTCAAAATCGGTTAATTTGCGCTCAGGCGTCGTTAGTATTGCCGTAAGCCGCCGCAGACAAACGACCATCGTGTATATCGCTATATCAATTGCGGGAGATGTCGAGCCGAGAGCCGCACCGAAGCAGGCTCCCGCGTATGCCCACATCATGTGCTTTCCCGTTGCGGACACAAATGCGACTCCCATCGGATATGTACCGAATACGAGGTGAGTCCCCGAAAGTAAAAAAGACGCAAGAAAGCAAAAGAAAAAGGACAGACGCCCAATCAAGTAAGCGAAAGCGGCGCCGATTCCCGCGATGCAGTTTTTTGCGCTTGCGGAGTCAGTATATGCTTTTTCGACTGACGACACAGTGCTTTTTGAAAACTCAGCACATTTTTTTAGGTATTTTCCGTACACGGTATCTTTATTTTGGTTATCCATAATTTCCTCCGACCGTTTATTTGGGTAAATTCATTTTATATGCTTTGCCGCGCCTGCAAAGTCGAAATCAACAAGTCGGGGAACGGCGAGTAAAAACGGGAATTGACATCTTTCACTGCCGAATGTCGTTCTTTGACGTAAGCGTCTGCGGCAACGCTCGGATACGGTCGGGTAAGATGATGTTCGGTAAAAAACGCGCACACGATTTTTTCAAAGCGGCAAAAAATAAACGGCGTCGAATGCTTTCGACGCCGTTTTGACGTATTATTTACGTTATTTTGTCAGGCTGTGTTATTTTTCAAAAGCCGCGCCTGCCAAAAGCTTACCGAGAGGTGAATTTGCATCAAGAATGATCGTTTTTTCATCTCCGGAGAGGGAAGCTTTGAGCGCTTCGAGTGCGCGAGTGAATTCGTAGAAGTCCTTTTTCTCCTCGGTGTCATAAGCCGCGGCGAGTAAACGCATATATTCCGCTTCGCCTTCGGCTTCGATCTCTGCCGCCTTTGCCGTTGCATCCGAGATGATGATGTTGACCTTTTTGTCTACCTCGTTTCGGATGAGAGATGCCTGATACTCACCGTTTGCGGTGTATTCAGCCGCGATTCTTTCGCGATCGGAGATCATTCTTTCGTAAACAGCCTGTTCGTTTGCTTCGGGAAGATCAAATCTCTTGATCTTAACATCAAGCACCGATATGCCGTAGTCGGCGGCGTTGTCGGAAACGGCTGTTGTTATGCCATCGTAAATGTCGTTTCTTTCGCTTGCGCTCTCGCGATTGATGATGTCATCCTGCGCGAGCGTACCCATGAGAGTTTTAAGCGAATTGTAGGTCAGCGCGTTAAGACGCGTTTCCGCCTCGGTGATCGTACCGACTGTTTTATAGAAAAGCTGAGGGTCTGTGATCTGCCAGGTCAGGTAGCTGTCAACAGT
>CAZOMK010000131.1:0-4397 GCA_964580615.1 uncultured Lachnospiraceae bacterium
TCCTCGGCGGCGCTAAAGTTTCCGACAAGATCGGCGTTATCAACAACCTCATCGAAAAGGTTGACACGCTCATCATCGGCGGCGGTATGGCATACACATTCTTCGCGGCAAAGGGTCTGCCGATAGGCACCTCCATCTGCGAAAGCGACAAGCTCGACCTCGCTCGTGAGCTTCTCGAAAAGGCTCGCGCAAAGGGCGTTCAGCTCCTCCTCCCCGTTGACAACATCATCGCTCGCGAATACAGCGCTGATTCTGTTTATATGCGTATCTACTCCGACTCCATTCCGGACGGCTGGATGGGTCTCGACATCGGCGAAAAGACTCAGGAGCTTTACGCAAAGTCTCTCGTAGGCGCAGGCACCGTTATCTGGAACGGACCTATGGGCGTTTCCGAATGGCCCAACTTCGCTTCCGGTACCGAAAGCGTTGCAGAAGCTGTTGCAAATTCCGGCGCTATCTCCATTATCGGCGGCGGTGACTCCGCGGCTGCTGTTGAAAAGCTCGGCTTCGCAGACAAGATGACTCACATCTCCACCGGAGGCGGCGCGTCCCTCGAATTCCTTGAGGGTCTTGAGCTTCCCGGTATCGCTTGCCTCAACGACAAGGAATAATCTATCTTAAAAATTACGGAGAAATAATACAATGAATACAGCAAAAAGACGCACCGTTATCGCGGGCAACTGGAAAATGAACAAGACTCCCTCCGAGACAAAGGTTCTCGTTGCGGATATCGCTAAAAAGGCAGAAGGCAAAACCGCTTGCGACGTTGTTCTTTGCGTACCTTACGTAGACATTCACGCGGCTGTTGAAGCTGCAAAGGGCACAAACGTTAAGATCGGTGCGGAAAACGTACATTTCAAGGAATCCGGCGCTTACACCGGCGAAATTTCCGCTCAGATGCTCGTTGAATGCGGCGTTGACTACGTTATCGTAGGTCACAGCGAAAGAAGACAGTACTTCGGCGAAACAAATGAAACAGTTAACCTCCGCACAAAGGCAGGTCTTGCCGCAGGTCTCAAGGTTATCGTTTGCGTTGGCGAGGTTCTCGCAGAACGTCAGAGCGGCATCACCTCCGAGATCGTTTCCATGCAGACAAAGCTCGCTCTCGCAGGCATTTCCGCAGAGGATATGAAGAACGTTATCATCGCGTATGAGCCCGTTTGGGCGATCGGCACAGGTCTTACCGCTACTCCCGATCAGGCTGAGGAAGTTTGCGCTCTCATCCGCGACGTTGTAAATGGTCTTTACGGCGAAGACGTTTCTGAGGGTCTTACGATCCAGTACGGCGGCTCTATGAACGACAAGAACGCATCCGAGCTTCTCGCAAAGGTTGACGTTGACGGCGGTCTCATCGGCGGCGCGTCCCTCAAGGCAGACGCTTTCGGTGCCATCATCGACGCGGCTCAGTAAATCTTTGAGGACAGCATAAAATCACTGAAAAAAAAGAGCAAACATACAAGATTTTCATCTTGTGTGTTTGCTCTTTCTGTTTTTAATATAGGCCTTAACTCTTTTATCTGATCTTTGCCAATTTGGAAACTCCGTCGCGCAAGGCGCTCGCAAGCGCATCGGCTTCGTCGGTGCTGTTGTCGGCGCAAAGACTGATCCTGATCGTCGTGTCCGCTTCCTCCGACGGGATGCCGAAGGCGGTCAGTGCCGCTGAGAGCGAACGCGAATGAGACGAGCAAGCGGAGCCGCTCGACACCGCGATGCCGCGCTCCCACAAATAATGCAGCATCGTCTCGCTTTTTATTTTCGGCAGCGTAACGCTTATTATGTGCGGCGCCGGACATTTCGGCAAATTACAGCGAACGCCGTCGATCGAATTAAGCTTGTCTATGATGTATTCGCGAAGCTCCAACATTTTAACCGTCGAATCGGCTCGGCAAGCAAAGCTTTCCTCTGCGGCGGCGGCGAAGCCTGCGGCGGCAGGGACGTTTTCCGTGCCGGATCTGTATCCCGATTCCTGACCGCCTCCGAAAATGACGGGCGACAGCTCACGCCTCTTAAACAGCGCTTGATCGACGTACAGCGCGCCGATCCCCTTTGGGCCTCCGATCTTATGCGCGGACAGCGTGATCATATCTGCACCGAGCGATTTGACAGTGAACGGAACCTTCATATACGCCTGAACAGCGTCGCAGTGGCAGATCACGGACGGACGAAGCCTTTTAACTGTCGCAAACGCCTTTTCTACGTCATATCGCGCGCCTGTTTCGTTGTTCACGAGCATAAACGTTGCAAGAACGGTATTTTCGTTGACAGCCGCGGCAACCGCGTCAAGATCAAGCACTCCGCCCACCGTCGGGATTCTGACTATCTCAAAGCCCTCTTTTTCGGCTTCGAGTACAGCCTCGCTCGCAGACGAATGCTCGCCGTCGCCGACAAGTATGCGTCCGCGACGCGTTTTTGATCTGCAAACGCCGAGAATCGCCAAATTTGTCGCTTCCGTGCCGCTTCCCGTAAATATCAGCGACGACAACGGAGCGCGAATCGCGCCAAGCGTTTTCAGTATTGTCGATTTCGAGGTCTCAAGCCCTTTTCTTGCGGCTCTGCCCATTCCGTGACGCGACGACGGATTGCCCCAGGACTCGGTAAGCGCTTCCGTTATCGCTTTTACAGCGGCAGACGACGGCTTCGTCGTTGCGGCATTATCAAAATAGATCATATTTTAATGAAATTCGAAATATTCGATTATATCGGCAAGCTCTTCCGTATGAGACTCGTATTTTTCGGGGGTTGACGTAAATGTAAGGACGTACACCATACTCCAATGGATGCACGCGCACTGAACATAATAATATTCATGCTCACCGAGCTTTGCCGTGTATGTATATTTCTGCGCGGCAACGTCTCCGAGCGTTGTTGTTTCCTTTGAGATGACCTTCATGTCGTCGAAAACAAGCTCAAAATCGGAAACGTAGCCCTCCCACCATTTATCAAGCGTCATGCTTGAATCAACGTTCCAAGCCATCACGGACACATTGGTCGTGTCCTCGGAGGAGCAATACGCACCGACAGCGCCCGTCGAAATGGAGGGCGTCCAATCTTCGGGAACAAAAAGGTTGTAGTTTATTACGTCGTTTGTGCAAAGCTGCATTCCGTTCGGGACTGCAACATCGCCCTTATCTCCGCAAGCGGTAAAGGTCAGCGCAAGGGTAACAACAGCAAGTAAAAACGCGATTTTTTTCATTATTTTCACAAGATCCTTTTTAAGTATTGTTTATGATTATATTATAAATCCGCGGGACTTTTTTGTCAATCACAGACTGAGGAAAGCTCCTCCACGGCGCATCTGATGCCGTACTTTCCGGACTCATAGGTAAGTCCGCCCTGCATGAACGCTATATAGGGCGGGCGGATCGGACCGTCCGCGGAGAGCTCGATCGACGCACCGGACACAAATGTTCCCGCCGCCATGATGACGGGATCGGCATATCCGGGCATATCCCACGGCTCCGGCGTAACAAACGAATCTATCGGCGAGCCGTATTGGATGCCGCGACAAAAAGCGCAGAGCTTTTCGGGCGAGCCGAGCTTCAAGCTTTCGATAATGTCCGATCTGTGCTCGTTCCAACGGGGCGAGACCTCATATCCGAGCTTTTCGAAAACGTACGCCGCAAGCGCCGCCGTTTTCTTCGACGCCGCAACAGCGTGAGGCGCCATGAAGAAGCCCTGTATCATAAGTCTGTTCTGACCGAGCGTAGCGCCGACCTCGGCGCCGATTCCGGGCGCTGTCATTCTGTACGATGCAAGCTCGACAGCCTTTGCGGTACCCGCAAAGTATCCGCCCGACATTGCGAGTCCGCCGCCGGGATTTTTTATGAGCGAGCCGATAAAAAGATCCGCTTTGGGCTCGCGAAGCTCCGTGAATTCGCCGTAGCAGTTATCGACAACGACGTAAGCGCTGCATCTTGCGTGCACAAAATCGGCAAGCTCGTCAAGCTCATCGACAGTCAACGCACGTCTGTCGCTGTATCCGCGGCTTCTTTGCGCGTACACGACCTTTATATTGTCCGCCTCGGCAAGCTTTTTCTCAAGCGAAGCGTAGTCGATCTTGTTGTCCGTCAGCTTGATCTCGTCATATTCGACGCCGAAATCGCGAAGCGAGCCGACGCCCGCCTCACCGCGCTTGCCTATGACCTCCTCAAGCGTATCGTAAGGCGATCCTGTAACAGACAGCATTCTGTCACCCGTTCTGAGCAGGGCAAAAAGTCCGATCGTAAGCGCGTGAGTGCCGTTTGCGATGCTGTGACGAACGAGCGCCGCTTCCGTACCGAACACTGTGGCGTAAACGCGGTCAAGCGTTTCTCTGCCCTTGTCGCCGTAGCCGTAGCCGCTCGTCGGATAAAGGCAAGCCTCGCTCATCCCCTCGCTTCTGAACGCATCTATAATGT
>CAZOMK010000132.1:0-4328 GCA_964580615.1 uncultured Lachnospiraceae bacterium
AAGCACGCCAACGAGCGTCACAAGCGGAAAATCGTGCCCCTTTGTGACCATTTGCGTGCCGATCAAAATGTCGGCTTCGTGACGTCCGAACGCGCCGAGTATCTCGTCGTAGGATGCCTTCGTTTTCGTTGTGTCGGCGTCCATACGCAATATTCTTGCAGTCGGGAATCTCTGCGAAAGCTCCTGCTCGACGCGTTGCGTTCCCCATCCCATGTAAAACAGATTATCGCTTCCGCAAGCGGGGCAAACGGCGGGCGCCTTTGATGTATACCCGCAATAGTGGCAGCAAAGTCCGCCTGCGTCGATATGCTCGGCGCGATAATCCTCCTTTGTCTCCGTCGCATTGACTCTGCGGCGCGCATGATATGTCAGCGCGACACTGCAATGCGGACAAAGCACAGCCTCTCCGCAGTTTTTGCAGGAGAGAAAATTATTATAGCCTCGGCGGTTGAGAAACAGCACCGTCTGCTCTCCGCGCGCGAGATTTTTTTCTATTTCGGCTTCGAGCACGGAGCCTATCGGCCCGGACGCGCCCTGATCCTTATCCTTTCGCCTGTCCGCGACGATGACATCGGGAAGCTTTGCTTCTCCGTAGCGTTCCGTCAGCGACACAAGAGTATACGCGCCCGTTTCGGCTTTATAATAAGATCCGAGCGACGGCGTTGCGCTTGACAAAAGCATCAGCGCGCCGTTTGCGGCGCAGCGGTAGCGCGCCACGTCATGGACTGTATATTTAGGCTGCGTATCAGACTTATACGTATGCTCCTGCTCCTCGTCTATGACAAGCATTCCGAGCTTATCCGTCGGCGCGAACGCGGCGCTTCGCGTTCCGATGATTATATCTGCCTCGCCGGATCTGATGCGACGCCAGGCGTCGATCCTTTCGCCCTCCGACAAGGACGAATGTATGACGGCGACTCTGTCTCCGTAATTTGAACAGAAAACAGACACCGTTTGCGGTGTCAGCGCAATTTCGGGAACGAGGATGATAACTGTTTTGCCGTCTGCGGTGACGGCGTCTATCATCGCGCGGATCACGGACGTTTTACCGCTTCCCGTCACGCCGTGCAAGAGCGCGGCCTTTGCCTCACCCGATCTGTACAACGACAAAAGCTTTTCGTAAGCCTTTGCCTGATGTGAGGTGAGCACGAGCGGCTTTTTGTCCGCTTTTTCAAGCCCCGCAAAGGGGTTTCGCCATGCGTCCCTGTACAAAAGCTCTATATAGCCGTGCTCCGTCAAGGTTCTCAAAGGCGAGCTGACGACGCCGAAGGCGGCTTTGATATCCTTTTCGTCGGCGCATCCGTCCGCATCTGCAAGAAACGAGAGAATGTCCCGTCCGCGCTTCGAGCGCAACGACGTTCCGCTCGCAAGCTTCCTCGCTTCGTCAACGGAAATCGCGAGCTTTATCACCGCCTCGCGCTTCTGATTTGTCGGCTCGGACACATCAAAGCTTCGCACGACAAGATTCTTTTTGACAAGCGTTGAAACGATGTCGAGCGTCGAATCCGTTTCGTCAAAATGCGACTTCAAGCCGGCGGCAGAAACACGTCCACGCGACTTTATATACCCGTACACATACTGCGCCTTTGAATTAAGCTCGCTCGGATCAGCGTCCGAATCGGTCACGGAATAATATTCCGACACCTTTGAGATCGCTCCGGACGGCACGCAAACACGCACCGCGTCACCGAAGGTGCAAAGCGTGTGCTCGCACAAAAACGAGCACAGTCCGAGAAGCTCATCCGTCAGCGTCACCTCCGGATTTGTCACCGAGGAGACGGGCTTGCACTTTTCAATATCGGTCGAATCGAAAACGGACGTTACGACCGCCCTTCTCTTGCGGTTACCGCCGCCGAAGGGGACGCTTACAAATACCCCGGGACGGATCTGATCCGCAAGCTCGCGCGGTATATAGTAGGTGTATTCTCGGTCTGCGTGTATCGGCGCGTCGAGAATTCGAACACCGACATATCCATTTTCCATTTCGACTTTACCGTACCTTAAATTTTATCAATAATTTCCGTTATCGGGCGGAACGATCTTGAATTCGCCGTTTCCGAGTCTTGTAACAGCGCTCTTGACAGCCTTTTCATCGCGGAATTCGCGCTTGATCATTGAAACGAGCGATTTATCCGTCTCTTTGTTTGCGATAAGCGCCTCTGCGTATTCGCGCTGCTTGCAGTATTCGTTTGTCACGAGACGCGCGCACTTCGCTGTTGCGATAACGAGAGTGTAACGGTTAAACTTACCCTGGGTAAGCTCATCAATGGAGGGAGAGATCATAGACATAATAATTTTGTCCTTTCTTTTTATGTATATTTTTAAGCTGAATTTTACTCGGCGGACTCAGATGCGCCGCCCGCCATCCTCGATGCTATCGACTCTGTAGAAAGCGCCGAAAGAATGACATGATCGCTGTCCGTAACGATGACGGACGCTGTTTTTTTGCCGCAAGTCGCATCAATGACGCGCCCAGACTCCTTCGCCTCGCCGATGAGACGCTTTGCGGGAGCCGTATCGCTTCCGATGACGGCAACTATATGCTCGCAGGACACCATGTTATTGTATCCGATATTCACAAGTGTCATATTCGCGCCTCACTCAAGATTCTGGATCTGCTCGCGGATCTTTTCGATCGTGCTCTTAACGTCAACGACAAGATACGCGATCTTCGTATCCTGAGATTTGGAGCCGATCGTGTTCGTTTCGCGGTTGATCTCCTGAACGAGAAAGTCAAGCTTTCTGCCGACGGCGTCTCCCGTCGCGACGATATCTCTGAACGCGGCAATATGCGAGCCGAGACGCACTATTTCCTCATCTATCGATGCTTTATCGGCGAAAATAGCCGCTTCCGTAAGTATGCGCTGTTCGTTTATTTCGACGCCGCCAACCTCAAGCAGAGCTTTTATTCGCTCGGTCAGGCGTTCGGGGTACGTTGCGATGTTTTCCTCAGATATCGCCTTGATCTGAGCGGCTGCCGCCTCGATCTCGGTAAGCTTGAGCTCCGCATCAGCGGCAAGTCTTGCTCCCTCGCGCTCTCTCATCGAGATAAACTCGTCAAGCGCGCGGTCAAGCACTGTTTTTACAGCCTCCCATTCGGCGTCAAGATCCTCGTCGGGCTGTGTGACTGTGAAAATATCACGGAACGCGGCAACTCTCGAAACGGTTATATCGTCGTGCAGTCCGTGCTCGGCGGCAAGACGGCGGAGAGCGTCGATGTAGGACGCGGCAAGCGCGCTGTCAAGATTGATCGTGACGCCCTGCTGCTCGACGACCTCAACTCCGAGATAGCAGTCGATCTTTCCGCGCACGATTCCGCGCTCGGATATATAAGAC
The DNA here is from genome assembly GCA_964580615.1 of uncultured Lachnospiraceae bacterium. Lineage (GTDB taxonomy): Bacteria > Bacillota > Clostridia > Oscillospirales > CAG-272 > DTU064. The sequence goes on from CAZOMK010000132.1 coordinate 3,337, forward strand.
TTTATTTTTTCCTCGATAAAGCCGTACTGTCTGGGATATTTCACCGTACAGTCAAGGAAACGGCTGTTAACGCTTTTTATTTCAAGCGTGTACTTTTTGCCGCCGATCGTCTCGACGGCGCGCCCGAAGGCTGTCATTGATTTTATCATTATAGATCTCCGTTCAGAGCAGTCCGCGCTTATAAAGACGCGGTCTGTATTTTATGATATAAAGGACGATAAGCCGTCCCGCAAGAATGTCCGACATAACAAAAACAAGATTCGCCAAAACGAACACCGCCGCCTCGATAATGGGAAGCTCCGCCTCGACGTAGGCGATGTATCGCGACGCAACCGTCATCGCAATCAGCACCGCATTGAAGCAAACAAGCTTCAACGTCCACGCGATAAGCTTTGGCTTTCGTTCGAGCTTTGTCATTATAATGGGGTAATACCCCGCAAAAAGCACATACACCACCGCGGAAAATTTGTCCGGAAGGATCAAAACCGAAATGATGGAAACCGCCGCGTAAACGGACAGCGCCGTTTTTGTTCCGTATTCGATGTAGATGAACAGTATCATGAATGCCGCGACAAGAACTCCGCTCAGTGAGAGTATGTCCGTAATGCCCGCAATGTACATTATCACAACGGACAAGGCGGCGGCAACGCCGGAAAAAGCAATTCGTTTCGTATTTTTCATGGCGTTAACAGCAACGTATCAAATCTCCGCCCAAGCATTCGCAAAGGCAGTCCGCGCAGAGAAGCGACGAGCACAGATCGCAGGAATCACAGCTTCGCGCGTTTGTACGGGTGGAATATCCGCTTCCGTAGGACGCGGCGTTTCTGCGGATGCTGTTTTTCGCGGATTGATACTCCGCATTTGACGGGTCCATGTAGCAGGCTGTCTCAATGCTTCTGACCGCTTCGGCGTAATTGCCCTTACCGAGCATGACACAGCCGAAAAGATAGTGCCATTCGGCGTTCCTGCTTGCAGACGGAACGGCATACAGC
>CAZOMK010000133.1:0-4323 GCA_964580615.1 uncultured Lachnospiraceae bacterium
GGGAACGAGAGATTCAAGCACCTCCGCACCGACAGCGCGCTCCGAAACAGACGCAACAAAATCCTTAACAACGCGATAATTTACGTCAGCCTCAAGAAGCGCAAGCTTGACCTCACGCATACCTTCCTTGACGTCTGCGGCTGTCAGCTTACCCTTGTTTTTGAATTTTGAAAGAGCTTTTGAAAGCTTATCCGAAAGATTAGAAAACATCGACTATATCCTTTGTGCGACTCATGCATCAGCCGCTTTTTTGATCTTCTCCGCGATGGAGGTTATCCTTTCGGCATCTGTACCGCCGATCCTTGACGCGATATCGTAAAGCTCTGAAACGATACGATCCGCTTCGGATTTCATTTGAGCCTGTGTTTTGTATATTCCGAGCGCCGATTCAAGCTCGACAAGCTCGGCTTCGCCTCGTTTGATGGCATCTCTGACGCCCTGACGCGAAATTCCCATTTCGTCGGCAATTTCCGCAAGGGAGAGGTCGTCGTTGTAATATAATTCGAGCGCATCGCGCTGTCTTTCGGGCAATATCGCACCGTAATAATCGAGCAATGTGCCGTAGCGCAGATTCTTTTCAAACATATCGCACTCCGAAAAATGAGGTGTAAAGCAAAACGCTTTACACAGTATAACAGCACTTTTGAATATTGTCAAGAGGAAAAACGAAAAAAATCCGAATTTTATTCAAATGCTTAAAAGCAATGTGAAATCAAGCAAAAAAGGAGGCGTCTGCCTCCTTTTTTCTTTCGTTAAGCAAGCTTTCGACGGAGATTCACTTTTCCGTTATTGTGAGATTAACGGGAAGTATGCCAGACTGATCGTAAACGATCTGTGTTATTTGCGCGATCTCGTTTGCCAAAAGTCCGTCGCTTTTGACGATGATGCTTGCAAGCTCGCCGTTTATAACGGCAACGCATTCATCGAAGCCCTTCGCTTTGATCAGCTCCTCGATGTTCGCCTCCGCTTCGATCGCCGCAGCGATGGCGGCAATGTCCGCTTCCGCCTTTGATTTGACCTCATCTATCGCGGAATCGCTTGACGCGACGGCTGAAAGAACCTCGATTGCTTCATCGCGAGCCTTGTCTCTGTTGAGGACGGCGGCGTCGAAATAATCGTCCGCTGATGCAATTTCATCGCCCTTATCTGCGGAGACATCGGTGTCCTTGCCGTTTTCAAGCTTAGATGCAAGCTCGGAAGCGTCGATCTTGTATTTTCCGTCACCCGACGTCGGCGCATCCGGATCGGCAAATATAAAATTGAGCAGTACGGCGACGCCGCAAACGAGGACAGCACATATAATTATGAGATTTTTCGCGCCTGCTTTGCGCGCAATGAGAAGCGTTTTTTCCTTGAACGAGGAAAAAAACGTTTTCAGCTTTTCTGATTTCATCGTAGTTACCTCCGAATAAGCTTTTTGTTAATCTATATGCGTGTGCGATACGATCTATTCCGCACCGGCAACAGATATTTTAGTATATGGCAGATCAAATGCCGACGAAAGAAGCTCTGTTATGGTGCGCTTGGTGTTTGCCGAGTCGCCTCCCTTGCAGACGACGGCGATCCCGCGAACGGAGGAATAAATTTCTCGTATGAGCACCGGTTCTTCTCCGTCCGAGCTGTTGATTATCAGGTAATCGACGGCGCCGGACGCGGTGTTTTCGGCGTATACAAGCTCGTTTCCGCCGTCAAGCGTCAAAAGCACGCTGACGTCCGATACTCCGTCAAGCTCGGAGAGCAGAGCTTTTATCTTTTTTTCGAGATGCTCTGTGTAGATCTCGGCTTCCTCGGACGTGCTTTTGTCAACGCTTGCGACGTTTCCGCTTTCGAAGGACAAGCTTTTTTCACCGAAAATGATGAGCAAAAGTCCGATGGCAAAAAGGAAAACGGGGAGCTTAAAGCGCTTCAAAAAATCCTTGACGCTTGCAAAAGCTTCATTATTCATAAGCGGTCTTTACCTCACAGCAGTATTTTTCTGCAAAATATTTTTCGATCGCGACAGTGTTCTGCCAAACGCCGTAGCTTTTCAGGGTTATGATTATTTCTGCGATTTTGATGTCGGATACGTCCGATGAGTCGAGAACAACGTCAAGCTCCGCGTACTTTTCGGAAAGTCCGTATCTTTCGAAAAGCTCGTTTTTTATGTTCTCCTCAAGCAGCTCCTCCGTTTTTTGCAGTATCGAATCAATGTATTCCTCCGGATTTTCGTCCGTTACTGGCTCCGGCAGGGTAAGCTCCGCGTTTTTGAGCGTCAATGACAGTCCGCAAAGCGGCTCGGCAACGGCAAGCAGCGAAATGATACCGACAACAAATTTCAGATATTTTTTCGACTCTTTTCCGTCCGGAACGAGCAGAGACACAAGCGCCGACACGATCGAGACGGCGATAATTGATGACAAATATGCTTTCATAACGAAATTGCGGGCGACGTTTTGATAAATATCGCCGTTGAAATTATAAATACAAGACTGATGACGGCTAAAGTCGCGAGCGCGAAGCCGAGTACGTTTTTCATTTCGGAAAAAAGCTCACGTTCTCGTTCACATCCCGTCATTTCAGCGGCAAAGGCTGCGAGCGAATATACGGTGGAGGAAATTACAAGTCTGACAAAAACAGGCGATGCAAGCAAGATCATGACAGCGGTGCCGAGCGCGCCGGAAGTGCTCTTTATGACAGATATGCCCGCCGCCGTCGTTCGTACCGCGTCTCCGAGCGTGCTTCCCACTATTGGGATTGAGCTTGAAAGCGCAAATTTGACGCTTCTTGCGGCGACGGTGTCGGCGGCTGCGGCAAGGCTTGTCTGGTATGAAAGAACGGCGATGTAAATGACGGCAAGCGCCGAAAGGGCAAAGGTGAAAATTTCCTTTACTGTCTTGAAAATGTGCGACGTTGTTCCGCCGCCGACCGCATTCACGACAGCGAAGCCTATCGACGCCTTGCAGATCGGAACAAATATATACGCGGATATGAATTCGGTCACGGCGGAGAAGAACAAAAATCCCGCCGAGGCAACGCTTCCCGTAAGCGTGCTTGCGCTCGAAAAAAACATGGCAGAAAAAAGCGGGGTGATCGCCGTCACAAAGGTTGAGACTGTTGACGCAAAGCCTTCGACGGCAACTGCTGTTTCGGCCTCGGAAGCTATGATGTATGTCCCGATGACGGTGCAGGAAACGATCGAGATCCCCGATTTTATGTTGGGGCAGAGAAGCTTTGCCGCTGATGAAAGCATGAGCATTCCGAGTAAAGTTGAAAGCGATACGGCGGCGGGCGAGAGCGCGGATGCGATATCGTCAAGGATCTCTTTGAAAATAAAATCAAATCCGAGAGTGTCCGTGTCGATCTCGCCGCCGTTTTTGATTCCGTCGGGCAAACGCTCCGCGACTGAGGGCGGAACGACATCAGTCAGCTCTGCACAGTTCACTTCCGTCGAAAAAAAGAGAAAAACGCAGAGGATCGGCACGATCAAGTTAAGCTTGATTTTCATAGCAGTGATGCGGCAAGCGAGAAAAGGCGCTTGAAAAGCGGAAGCACAAGCACGAGAAGCTCTGTCCGACAGGCGAAATCTATTCCGACGGCACAGGCTTCCGCGCCGAGCGAGCGGCACGTTTCCGTTGCAGCTTCGGATGCAAAAACGATCCCGATAGCGCGAACGAGCAGGGAAGCATATTCGGAAAGTCCGTTTTCGGAAAGCATTTGAAAAAGGGAATCGGACACGCTCGCAAAGCTTGAAACGGCAGCGCCGAAAATGATCATAAACGCGACGCTCACAACGATGCGTGCGATTCGACTGCCGAATTCATTAAGTATAAGGTAGGAAAAAGCGGCGGCTATTGCGAGCCCACACAGACGAATCATAATCCGAATATCTCCATGAGCGTTGAAAAAAGCTTCGAGAGCTGATCCGACATCATAAGTATAACTATTATGATCCCGACAACGGATACGAGAGTCGCCTGCTCGTCCCGTCCCGATCTTGAAAGTATTTGACAGCAAACCGCTGCGATGAAGCCGATGCCGGCTGTTTTTAACAAAAGTGCAGTGTCCAAAAGAAGATCTCCATTTCCGTAAATTTGACGAATGCTGTGAAATTGAGCTGTTTTTGTGCGAATTTAAGACGTCCGTTTGTCGGATGAGAAGCAGGATCAGCGAGACTGATACGAAAGCGACGGCGGAGGCAAAGACGGCGCTTTTTTTGCTTGCTGTTTCGTCAAGCAGAGCGCAGTGCTCCGACAGTCGCGCCGAGATCAGCACGCACAAACAGATAGCGGCATACCCAAAGACGGGACCGAAAACTGCGGAAAAAGCCAGCAATATAAAGCGCGT
>CAZOMK010000134.1:0-4267 GCA_964580615.1 uncultured Lachnospiraceae bacterium
CGTAATCACCGCAGGCAACGCGATAGCTTGTTATATGCTTGATAAGCGCATCGGTATATGCGCCGTATACGCGTCCGTCTTTCGGCGCAAACGAATAAAAATCGCAGTACGCGCACTTGCTTTTACAAAACGGTATATGAATGTATATTCCGAGCCGATTGCTTTGTCTGCGTCTCGTCAACACAAGAGCTCACCTGCCTTTCGCAATAATTATGCTGTCAATCCTCGTCGTCAAGCTTGAGAACAGCCATGAACGCCTCCGGCGAAACCTCGACCGATCCGAGCTTTCTCATCTTCTTTTTGCCCTCTTTCTGCTTTTCGAGGAGCTTCTTCTTTCTTGTTATGTCACCGCCGTAGCATTTTGCAAGAACGTCCTTGCGGAGCGCCTTGACTGTCTCGCGGGCGATGATCCTTGAACCGACCGCCGCCTGTATCGGGATCTCGAAAAGCTGACGCGGTATGTTGTCCTTCAAGCGGACTGCGATCTTTCTTGCGCGTGCATAAGCCTTTTCCTCATGCACGATAAATGTAAGTGCATCGACTGTATCTCCGTTAAGCAGGAAGTCGAGCTTGCAGAGCTTACTCTCAACATAGCCGTCCGGCTCGTAATCAAGCGACGCATAGCCGCGGCTGCGGCTCTTGAGCGCGTCGAAAAAGTCGTAAATGATCTCGTTGAGCGGCAGCGAATAATGAAGCTCCACCCTCTTTTCGTCGAGATACTTCATGTCATGGAAGATGCCTCGTCTGTCCGTGCAAAGATCCATGATGCCGCCGATGTATTCGGTCGGCGTTATAACGCTCGCCTTTACTATCGGCTCATACGCGACCTCTATCTCGTCCGCGGACGGATAATTCGACGGATTATCTATACGCAAAAGCTCGCCGTTACGCATTTTTATCTCGTAAATAACGCTCGGCGCCGTTGTTATAAGGTCAAGATTGAATTCGCGTTCAAGTCTTTCCTCGATTATTTCCATGTGCAAAAGTCCGAGGAAGCCGCATCTGAAGCCGAAGCCGAGCGCGATTGATGTTTCCGGCTCAAACGAAAGCGCGGCGTCGTTGAGCTGAAGCTTTTCAAGTGCATCGCGCAGGTCATTGTAGCGTGCTCCGTCCGCGGGATATATACCGGCGTACACCATCGGAAGCGCATTTTGGAAGCCGGGGAGCGGCTCGTCCGCACCGCCCTCCGCGTGCGTTACCGTATCGCCTATTCTCGTATCGGATACATTTTTGATGCTTGCCGTAATGTATCCGACGTCACCTGCGGAAAGATATTCCGCCTTGGAAAGTCCGAGCGGCTTCATGTAGCCGACATCGACAACGTCGAATTCAACTCCCGTGCTCATCATCTTTATGCGTTCGCCCGCGCGCAAAGTTCCCTGCATAACGCGAACATAAACAACAACTCCGAGATAACTGTTATAGTACGAGTCGAAAATAAGGCACTTCAGCGGGGCATTTTCGTCACCGCCGGGAGCGGGGATATCCATTGCGACGGCGGCAAGCACATCACCGATGTTCTGACCTGTCTTTGCACTTACCGCGGGGCAGTCCTCTGCGGGGATGCCGATAACGTCCTCGATCTCGTTTCTGACGACATCAACCTGCGCCGACGGCAGATCTATCTTATTTATAACGGGTACGATCTCAAGATTCGCATCGACGGCAAGGTACGCGTTTGCAAGCGTCTGAGCTTCGATTCCCTGCGTTGCATCGACGACCAAAAGTGCTCCCTCGCAAGCCAAAAGCGAGCGCGAGACCTCGTAATTGAAGTCAACGTGACCGGGAGTGTCTATCAAATTGTAAATGTATTCGTCTCCGTTCGGAGCGGTATAATCGAGACGGACTGCGCGTGCCTTTATCGTTATTCCGCGCTCGCGCTCAAGATCCATATCATCAAGGATCTGCTCCTCCATTTCGCGCTTTTCAACGCTGTTCGTTGCCTCTATGATTCTGTCCGCAAGCGTTGATTTACCGTGATCTATATGCGCTATAATTGAAAAATTTCGTATTTTTTTCTGTCTTTCAGTCATTTGATTCACCTAATGAATAAAATTAAATATAATAGTTGGGGGAAATATCGCGAAGCTTGTACTTATCCGTGATCTCCGAATATACCTTAACCTTTTCCGCAGTCTCCGATATCATGACGTTGAACACATAATCGGCAAGCTTACTGTCGAAATCGGAGAAGAAATCGCCGTTTGCCTTGTCGGACCAAGGCGTTCCTTCTATCTCACAGCGTTTTATGTAGTGGACGCCGTACTTTGTTTCCAAACGCACAGTCTCACCGACGTCAAGCTCAAGCGCGGCATCGACGACCTCGGATATAAAGGGCGTATTTTCAGTCAGATAATATCCGTTTTCGTAATATTTATCCTCGGAATATTTGCTCCAAACGTCCTCAAAAGCTTCCCCGTCCGCAATCGCCTTGTCTATTTTCGCGATCGTGTCGTTCTTTTTTGCTTTTTCATCATCGGTCAGCTCCGCCGTATACGCCTCGCCCGTCTCCGGGTCATGCGTAAGCGAGCCGAGCTCGTTTTCGATCGTTACGTACTTGAAATTATTATTGACGTAAATATGCTGGATCTTGACGTAATTTTCCTTTGTGTATGTCAGCTTATCGCTGTCGGAAATGTTTATGACATTGCCGGAGCCGTAAAGATAATCGTAGGTGTACGAAATTTTCGCATCCATTACGTAAATATCGTAAAGCGTATCCTCCGTTATGCCGAATTCCGCAAGCATAGCCTCAAATTTATCGTCGTCTCCGCCGGCAAGATTCGTTTTCAGATCTTCTATTCCGTCCTTTATCTCTTTTTTCATATCGGAGGTAAACGAAAGTCCCATATAATCAAAGAGCCAAACGGCGGCGATGTTCTTTTTCACGTTTTCGATCGTTATTTCGGTGAAGTATTCCTCCGCCGTTTTTCCGTCCGAAACAGTGCTGCTCCAAAACTCATCGGTATTCTTTATATCCTTGAAGTTTTGCATAAATACCGCTTTGTAATGCGACATCCAATAAAGGTACATTTCCTCCGTCACGGTGATTTTTTCATATTCCATAGCCGTCGGCCCCTTATCGGCGCAGGCTGTAAGCAGAAGCGCTGCAAGCACAAGCGCTGCCGCAATGATTTTTTTGATCATAGAGAAAATATCCTTTCAAATTTATTTAATCACCGACACTGCTTTTCAGCTCGGCGTATTTTTTCACGACTGCGATCGCAACCTCAAGCGGCTTGACGTTTGCCTTGTACGTCAACGACATATACGGCACGGAAGCCGACACAACTCTAAGCCTTACTCCGAGCTCGCGGCATTTTGCGTCAAGCCTTGCCCAAAGCTCAAAATCAAGCTTTTCCGGCTTGATGGAAAGCGAGCCGTCCCTCTCCTCGATCGCGGTGATGCCGGCGCTTCTGCCTATGCCGCGCAGATACGCGATATTAAGCAGATTCATAACGGGCTTCGGCGGCTCACCGAAGCGGTCGCAAAGCTCGTCGAGAATATCGTCCGAGTCCTCTTTTGTTTCGATCCTGGCGATTTTTTTGTACATTTCCATTCGATGCGCAGAGCTGTGAACGTAAGATCCGGGCAGAAACGCGTCGATCTTTATGTCAACGGTACAATCGGCGGGCGGCGCGGGGACTGCCTCACCCTTTTCCTCAAGCACTGCGTTTTCGAGGATCTTCACGTACAGATCGTAGCCGACTGCATCGAGATGACCGTGCTGCTGTGCTCCGAGCAAGTTTCCCGCTCCCCTGATCTCCATATCTCTCATCGCGACTCTGAAGCCCGCGCCGAATTCTGTATATTCACGGATCGCGTCGAGACGCTTCATGCTTATTTCCGAAAGCGCTTTGCCGCGTCTGAACGTAAAATACGCGTATGCTCGTCTGCCGGAGCGACCGACTCGTCCGCGGATCTGATGAAGCTGTGCGAGACCGAGCCTGTCTGCGTCCTCGATTATAAGCGTGTTCGCATTCGGAACGTCAACTCCCGTTTCGATGATAGTCGTGCAGACGAGCACGTCCGTTTCACCGTCTATAAGCGACTGCCAGATCGCCTCAAGCGTGTCCTTATCCATTTGACCGTGCGCCGTCACTATTTTAGCATCCGGAAACTGCTTTTGCAAACGTGCCGCGACAAGATGTATGCTTTCGACGCGATTGTAAAGGTAAAAGACCTGACCTCCGCGTCTCAGCTCGCGTCGTATTGCCTCCTCGATGACTATATCGTCATGCTCCAAAACGTAGGTCTGCACGGGACG
>CAZOMK010000135.1:0-4257 GCA_964580615.1 uncultured Lachnospiraceae bacterium
TTACGACAGCTACGAGTTCCACGTTGTATATCATTCCGCGAATAATTTCTGCACGATCGACCTTTCGAAGCTCTATATCGACATCACGAAGGACCGCGTTTATACGGCAGGCAAAGCATCGCGCGAACGCAGAAGCGCACAGACGGCAATGTACCTCATCCTGTCCTCGCTTACACGTATGCTCGCTCCGCTGATCGCGTTTACGGCAGAGGAGATCTGGCAGTTTATGCCGCATGAGGCTTCCGACGTTAAGGAAAGCGTGTTCTGCAACGATCTGCCCGAATATAAGCCCGAATGGGCGTTTGCGGAAATTACGGCCAAGTACGACGCGCTGTTCGCAGAGCGTGACGCCGTAACAAGCGCGCTTGAGCTTGCAAGAGCAGATAAAAAGATCGGTAAATCTCTTGATGCAAAGGTCGAGATTTATACAGCGGACGCTGAAAAATTCGCGCTTCTCTCATCCTTTGACCTCGCAACGCTTGAGGACGTATTTATCACCTCCGGCGTGACGATCCGTAACGAAAACGCTCCCGAAGGCGCGTTTGTTCCCGAAAACGGAGGCGTCGCTGCCCTCGTTTCCCCCGCAGACGGCGAAAAGTGCGACCGTTGCTGGAAATATTCCGATGACTGTGAGCACGATGACGAGGGCGGCTGCATCTGTGCACGCTGCAAGGCTACGGTAAACGCATAATGCAGGAAAAGAAAAGTCCCCGTTGGTACATTCTTTATGCCGCTATTGTCGTTTTTTTCGTCGCGATAGATCAGATCACAAAATATTTTGCGGTCAAATATCTCACCAAGGTCTCAACTGTCCCGATCATCAAGGATATCCTTCATTTGACCTATGTTGAAAACACGGGCGCCGCGTTCGGCATGATGAAAAACAGACGTTGGCTGTTTATGACAGTCTCCGTCGTCGCGATAATCGCCATCGCTGTTATCCTTTGGCGGTACGGACGCGAGCTTGTGGCGGCTTCCGTGTGCCTTTCGATGGTGCTCGGCGGCGGCATCGGCAATATGATCGACAGAGTCGCGCTCGGATATGTCGTTGATTTTATAGATTTCAGAGCGATCAATTTTGCCGTTTTCAACGGCGCCGATTCGTTCGTGTGCGTTGGCTCGTTCTTTTTGATAATTTATTTGATAAAGGATCTCGTCCGCGAATATAAGCTCGAAAAGCAGCTTAAAGAACAGCAAATTTCCGAGGCAGACTCGGATGAAGAAACAGAAAAATGAACAGAAACGAATGTGAAGTTTATACTGTTGCCGAAGAAAACGTCGGGGCGCGCCTCGACGTTTTTCTCGCTTGCGTAACGGAGCTTTCGCGATCTCAGGCGCAGAAACTCATTGCGGACGGCGCCGTTGCCGTCGCGGATGCGAGCGGGAAAACGGTGACAGCGTCGAAAAAATACGTTTTAGCCGAGGGGGACACCATCGAGCTTGAACTGCCCGAACCGACTTTGCTTTCCGTCGAGGCGGAAAATATCCCGCTCGACGTCGTGTATGAGGACGACGACGTGATCGTCGTGAACAAGCCGTCGGGGATGGTGGTTCATCCTGCACCCGGCAATGAAACCGGTACGCTCGTCAACGCGCTGATGTATCACTGCGGCGAGTCGCTTTCCGGCATCGGAGGCGTCCTGCGCCCAGGCATCGTGCATAGGATCGACAAGCAAACGAGCGGACTTATCGCCGCGGCGAAAAACGACGCGGCGCATCTGTCGCTGTCCGAGCAGCTCGCGACGCATGAAATGTACCGCGAATATAAGGCGCTTCTCGTCGGCGTACCGAAGGAAACGGAGGAAACGGTGAACGCTCCGATCGGCAGACATCCGACAGACCGCAAAAAGATGGCGGTTATCAAGGGGCAGGGGCGCTCGCGTGACGCGATCACGGATTATAAGGTCGAAAAGGTGCTCAGATCTCATGAGGGAGACCGCTTTTCGCTCGTCTCATGCAGACTGCATACGGGACGAACGCATCAGATCCGAGTGCACATGGCGTATTTGTCACACCCCGTCGCGGGAGACGAAACCTACGGCGGCGGACGTACGCGCTTCGAACGTGCCAACGCCGCACTTCTTGACGGTCAGGCTTTACACGCGAAAAAGCTTTCCTTCCGACATCCGCGCACCGGCGAATTTGTTACGTTTGAGTGCGATCTGCCGGACGGAATGAAAAAAGCGCTCGAAAAGTTGAGCGAAGAATAAAATAAAGCCGTATTCGTCAAAAATACTTGCATTTATTGGCACAATACGGCTTTTTTGTATGTTAAAATAGTGCTGTGATATAAGAAAGGAATGGACGAAAATGGAAATAATTCAGCAAAAACGAACGATCGAAGTGCTGTATGACCTTTTTGCACTTCGTCCGGGAAAAACTCAATTTGTAAAGTCAAATGCATATAAAGCGCCGTTCCCTGCGGGAAAGAAGGAACCGGTGAAGCCGCTTCCGCGCTCAACTCCCGAACAGGAGGGCGTCAGAAGCGCGGATGTTGCGGAATTCTTCCGCCGATTGACTGCGGAGGACGCCAATCTGCATACCGTTATGCTTTTGCGTCACGGCAAGGTCATCGCGGAAATGTCCTATAAGCCGTATTCGTCCGATACCTGGCACGTCACACATTCAATGTGTAAAACGTTGACGGCGCTTGCCATTATGATGCTGATGGACGAGGGACGACTGAGCGAGGATTCGCTTGTCATGGATCTGCTTTCCGACGTAAAACCGCTGCCGTTTTCGAAGCATCGAAACCTCACCGTGCGCCATCTTTTGACTATGTCGTCGGGAGTTTCGTTTGCGGAAGCTGGATCCGTAACCGACGAGGATTGGCTCAAAGGCTATTTCGAGGCGACGGTCAAGTTCGAGCCGGGAACCGAATTCGCATATAACAGCATGAATTCATACGTCCTCTCCGCTATCGTAACAGCGCTGACGGGCAAGCCGATGACGGATTACCTTGACGAAAAGCTGTTCCGTCCGCTTGAAATAAGCACTTATCATTGGGAAAAGTGTCCGCACGGAATAGTCAAGGGCGGCTGGGGACTTTATCTTATGCCGGAGGATATGGCGAAGATAGGCGAGCTTATCCGAAACAACGGCAAATGGAACGGAAAACAGCTCGTCTCGTCCGCAAGGATCAAAAAGCTCGGCACAAAAACAATGGACACGCCGGAGGCAATGGGCAAATACGGATACGGAATGCAGGCGTGGTGCGGTGCGCGTAAGGGCTGGACTGTCTGCAACGGACTTTTCGGTCAAAACGTTATCGTCTGCCCCGATATCGGAGTCACGCTTGTGACAACGGGCGGCGTTGATGCGCTTTTCCAAAATTGCCCGATGACGGACATCGCGGAGGAATTTTTGCTCGACAAGACTCATTTCTCCGAAAGTCCGCTTCCGAAGGACGTTCGCGGAGAAAGGGAGCTTTCCGAGGTTTGCACCGAAAACGGCGAATATTGCGCGCCGAAAGGGGACACAGTCCCGATCCTCGGAAAATTCTTGTCGTTTAAGCGCGGAAAAACGTCAAGCGTGCCCGAATTCTGTCAGGCGCTCAACGGCGTTTCGTATAAAATGGATGCGGAAAACGTCAGCGTTATGCCGATCGTCCCGCAGGTGATGCAAAATATATACGAGGTCGGCGTTGACGGGATCGGATTTGAATATGATCGCAAAAACGACAGATTTTTCGTCGTTTTCGATACAAAAAAGCGCAACGAGCGCGTTCCCGTGGGCTTCGGATGCTCGGAATTTTTTGATCACAGACTCGGCGGCGAGGTGTATAAGCTCGCGTCGTCGGGTGAAATGTGCGAAAACGAGGACGGGATCCCCGTTTTGAAGCTGAGGATCGCCTGCCTTGAGATCTCATCGGAGCGCAGGATCAAGATCTTCTTTGAGAAAAACGGAAGCATAACGGTTAAGTGGAGCGAGCTGCCGGGACGAAAGCTTATACTTGATTCGTTTGAGTATATGGTCAAGCCGTCGCTTAATAAGCCGATAATAGGAGCCATTGCCTCAGAAACGGACGGCGATTACCTTGTTTACAGGCTCGACCGCGTGATCGAACCGACAACGCACGGAAAAATTGATTCTTAAACGATTCTTAAGAAAATTTTACTTTCAAATTAAATAAAAATGTGCTACAATTACAGACAGTGTTTGAAAAAAGAAAGGTTGTGTGATTGTGGCATATTTTTTTGAAACTACCGAGTCAATACCGGAGGGACTCGGCTTTGACGCATACGGCCCCCTGCATAC
>CAZOMK010000136.1:0-4140 GCA_964580615.1 uncultured Lachnospiraceae bacterium
GCTTAGGACAGTACGCGGCGCTTTTTGTTGTACTTATAATTTTCACGCTTGCTTCGGTCGCGCTTGCGATCGTCGTAAGCTCAAATCGCACGCAGTCCCCACCATCCTCGCAGGACACAGCCTCCACGCTTGATGACATCTCGACATCGGCCCCCGCAATGGACGATATTCAGCTCGGAGATGTTTTCAAGATCACATCCGCAAACGAGCTGAAAACGCTCGCAGAAAGCGGCAGTCTGAACGAATTTTACAAAAAGAACGGCACTGTGCCCGCTGTTATCATTCCCGACGGGATCACATTTGATTCCGACGTAAGCATAGACTGCGGAGTCGAACTTATCTTTTTAGGCGATGTCAATTGGGCAAACGGCGCAAAGCTGAGCATCAGCACCGCGGACGCCTGCGAGATCTCCCTTGCGACAAACGAAAACATCGGAAACTTCAAGATCGACGCTCCGCGTGCATCGCTCGTTTGGTCAGGCGGCGACATTCCTTTCTCCTACGAGGTCGCACGTTACCTGAACGTTGCAAGCTTTAACGGCTCCGACGTTACTGACAACGGCGACAAGCTCGGCGGTCTCGGCACGGCGGAGATCACGGGAGTCAGCCTGTACACGGGCAAAAGCAAAGCAAAGCTTGCCGACGCAGCATACACTGTCGAAGGCAACGTTATAACGCTTTATTATCCGTGGAATTTCGATTATTCCGACATAAAAAATGCGTATCTTGACATCATTTCGGACGGAAATTGCATCTCTGACACATCGCGCTCGTTTGATCTTTCCGAGCCGTTGCTCGTTTCTGTCGCGGACGAAAGCGGCAACACCCGCACATACCGTCTGAATACCGAAAGACGCAGCTACGGCATCCCGATCCTTTCGATAGACACAAGCACCGGCAAGGCAGTCGATACGCGCGAGGAATACATCCCGTCAACAATGGTCTTGGACGGCGAAGCGTATTCGCTCGGCATCAAGGGCAGAGGAAACGCATCGTGGCACACGTTCCCGAAAAGATCATACCGTTTGAAGCTCGACGAAAAGTCAAAACTGCTCGGAATGCCCGCCGACCGAGATTGGGTTCTCGTTTCGAATTACGGTGATCCGTCGCTGATTCGAAATCACATCGCCTCAGACATGGCAAAGCGCCTCGACGGACTTGACTTCACCGCAACTCACGTTTCGGTCGATCTGTACATCAACGGTGAATATCTCGGCGTTTACGCGATAGCGCAAAAGCTCGAAAGCTCGAAAAACAAGGTAAATCTCGGAGATCCGATAACGGATGACACCGGAAAAGTAACAGATTTCGGTTTTCTCATCGAGTTCGGATGGGATTACTCAAGCAAAAACGTTTACAAAAAGGACTATTTCGACCTTGATTACGCGATTCGAATGTACATCAAGGAGCCCGAAATAACGGAAAAGAACAACGACACCTTCAAATACATATACAATTATGTCAGCGCCGCCGAGAAAGCGATAGTTTCCGGTAACGGCTGGCAGGACTACCTCGACGTTGACTCGTGGGTTGATTGGTTCATAATAAACGAGCTTTGCAACAACACCGAAAGCGCGTTTCACCGCAGCTTCTTCATGTACAAGTCGGCGGGAGGAAAGCTCTCGGCAGGCCCGATCTGGGACTACGACATGGCGTTCGGCAATTTCTTGTGCGACCTTCCCAAATACAACAAGGGATGGGTGACGGTCGATTCGACATACGAATACGTATATCAAAATTGGATGTACTTTTTGCTCAGAGACGATTATTTTGTGTCATGCGTGAAAGCGAGATGGGCAGAGGTCGGCGAAACGCTTTACCAAACGGCGCTCGAATCGCTTGACAAAAACTCCGCAGACATCAAGGATGCTGTCGTCAACAATTTCAAGCTTTGGAACGAAGTTCAGGGCTATCGTGTCGGTCTGAGTCGCGCAAGTATGCTATGCAACACATGGGAAAAGCAGGTCGAATACATCAGGAACTTTTTGGAGGTCAGATACAATTGGATGGATTCAAAGCTGTCCGGAGACGGAAGCATTTTGAGCTGATCTCACCGCGATAACAAAAAAAGGAGCTGCGGGCAGCTCCTTTTTTATTGTAACACAAGGATTTTCAAACGTTTTATGCGATTGCATAAGACACAAGTCTTTTGTTATGCAACTGCATAAATGCGTTATGCTTCCGTCACTCCGTCGTGCTCTTTGGTAAGAAACTTCGTGTATTTTCCTATCCAGCCTATCGGAACATTGCCGACAGAGCCATGACGGTTTTTCGCAACGATGACCTCGGCTTCTTCTTCCGCCGCACCCGTCGTTTTATAATACTCGCCGCGGTAAAGGAACATTACCATGTCCGCGTCCTGCTCGATGGCACCGGAGTCTCTGAGGTCGGAAAGCATCGGACGCTTGTCCTGACGCGATTCGGGTCCACGGGAAAGCTGTGCACAGCAGATCAGCGGTATGCCGAGCTCTTTTGCCAAAAGCTTGAGTCCTCGCGAGATGTCGGCGACCTCTTGCACTCTGTTGTCAATGCGTCTGTCACTCTGCATGAGCTGAAGATAATCGACAACGACAAGTCCGACGTTTTTCATTCGGTGCAGCTTCGCTCTCATTCCCGCGATCGTTATTCCCGACGTATCGTCTATGTAAATATCACATTCTGAAAGCACCGACGATGCTTCCGCAAGCCTGCGCCAATCATCGCGCGAGAGCGAGCCGCGGCGGAGCGTCGTACTGTCAACGAGTGCTTCGCTCGACAAAAGTCGCGACGTAAGCTGCTCCGCTGACATTTCAAGCGAGAACACACAAACGGGGATCTTCTGCTTTTTCGCAACGTTAACTGCAATATTCATCGCAAACGAGGTCTTACCCATACCGGGACGCGCGCCGATAAGCACCAGGTCTCCCGGCGCCATGCCGACAAGCGTTCTGTCGAGATCTGAAAATCCCGTCGGCGTTGCCGAATTTGCATCCGGATTTTCCGCGATTTCCTGAATCGCGTTAAATTGCTTTATCAAAACGTCCCTTATGTGGACAAATCCGCCCTTTTCGCTTCCCTGCGACAAGCCGAGAATGCGCGATTCAGCCGAATCTATAAGATAATCGGTGTCCTCACCTTCGGTATACGCCGCGGCGGACACCTCATCGCAGACAGCTATAAGCGCGCGAAGCTTCGCCTTGTCTCGCACGATAACGGCGTAATCCTTTACGTTCGAAGCAGACGGCACGATCTCCGCAAGCGTGCGGAGGTACTCTTTTCCGCCCGACTCATCGTACACGCCGAGCTTTACAAGCGTATCCATCACAAGGACGGGATCTATGTCCTTGTTTTTGAGGAAAAGCTCCTGCATTGCAAGGTATATCTGACGATGCTCCTCAAGGTAAAAGTCCGCGCTTGAAACCGAATCCGCGATAACGTCAAAGCATTCGGGCGAGATCAGGATCGAACCGAGCACGGCTTGCTCCGCCTCAAGGGAAAACGGCATTTTTCTGCCTGTAATTTCGTTTGCCATATTACTTTTCGGTTACAAGAACGTTAAGCGTGCCGACAACGTCCGCATGAAGCTTGACCTTAACGGCAAATGTGCCGAAGCTCTTGATAGGATCGGAAAGCACAAAGCGATGCTTGTCGATTTCGATCTTATGTTGAGCCTTCAAAGCGTCGCAAACGTCCTTTGCAGTGACAGATCCGTAAATTTTGCCGTCCGCGCCGGTGTTGAGCGTAAGCTTAACGATAACGCCCTCAAGCTTTTCAGCCTGCGCCTTCGCAGCCGCAAGCTCCTCTGCCGCAATGCGCGCCTTTTCCGCTCTGCGTTCCTCAAGATCCTTAAGGACTGCGGGCGTTACTTCAAGCGCAAGCTTTCTCGGAATGAGATAGTTTTTTGCGTATCCGTCCGAAACGTTGATTATATCGTCCTTTTTGCCCTGTGCTCTTACGTCTGTGAGAAGAATTACTTTCATTGTTATTTACCTCCGTAGGTGTTTTTTAGTTCTTTGGTATTTATGCTTGACTCATCAATGTAGTCATCTATTGCTTTTTTGAGGCTTACCAACGCAGCTTCAAGCTCTGCATTCTTTATTTGAGCGCCGGCACCGTCGAAATGACCGCCGCCGCCGAGCTTTTCAAGTATAAGCTGCACGT
>CAZOMK010000137.1:0-4080 GCA_964580615.1 uncultured Lachnospiraceae bacterium
TTGTAAATCTTGTCACAAACGTCGAAAAAGTGCCATTTGAGTGCGTATACTAAGTTATGGGTTGAAAAACAGAATATTTTATGCTATAATGTCAAATGTAAATTGGGGAATTATCGTATTCGAAAAATGTTCGATTATAAGGAAAATATAATGGAAAATTCAATGAAAAAAAGAGAACAATTCAAACGACTTTTGATGTTTGTTTCCTCTGCGGTATTGCTTTTGGGAATGACGCTGATATTCAGCAGCATTTGGTTTGGATATTACGTTAATCCCGATATCATCGGCGAAACCTTTTATCGCCGCGGAAATTACGTTGTTATAGCACTGTACGCTGTCGTGCTGTTCTTGTTTTACAGGGTGTTCGGCGCTTTGAAAATAGGAAAAATGCGTATATTCGAGGCAACGCTTACTCAAATCTTATCGGTGATTGCCGCAAATACGATGACGTACCTTCAGCTTTGCCTTATCGGTCATTGGAGCTTTTTGAGTAACATCAGACCGATGCTGTGGCTTACTGTCGGTGATTTTGTGCTTGCGATCTTGTGGGTGCTGTTGACTCGTTGGATATATGTAAAGCTGTATCCGCCGAGAAAATTGCTTGCCGTCTGCGGTCGGTACAGCTCCGATGAGCTGATACATAAAATGTCCCTCAGAAAGGACAAGTACGCGATAGAGGAAACGATATCCATTGACCGCGATATCGAGGAGATAAAGGCTAAGATCTGCGAGCACGATAACGTTTTGCTTGCCGATATTCCCGACGAGATCAGAAACAAGCTTTTGAAGTTTTGCTTTGAGCGCGATATACGTTGCTATGCACTGCCCAAAATATCCGATATTATGATCAAAAGCGCGAGCGAGGTGCATATCTTTGACACCGTGCTGCTCCTTTTCCGCAACAACGGCTTGACCTGGGGACAGAAAGCGGCCAAGCGCCTGTTCGATGTTGTCATGTCGGGACTTTGCCTTGTGCTTCTTTCGCCCGTAATGCTCGTGATCTCGCTTGCGGTCAAGCTTTACGACGGCGGCCCCGTATTTTTCTCGCAGAAGCGCATCACCGAAAACGGACGTCCTTTCAGCGTGTACAAGTTCAGAAGTATGCGAGTACGGGACGAAGATGAGGAATATTGCATGACGCGCAAGGACGACGACAGAATAACTCCCGTCGGTAAGGTTTTGCGTAATATTCATTTCGATGAGCTTCCGCAGCTTTGGAATATTTTCAAGGGCGATATGTCCTTCGTCGGGCCGAGACCGGAATGCGAAACAATTGCCGACGAATACAGCAAGATCATCCCCGAATTCAGCTATCGCTTGAAAATGAAGGCGGGACTTACCGGTTATGCTCAGGTTTTCGGCAAGTACAATACAACACCCTACGACAAGCTGAAGCTTGATCTGACTTATATCAAAAATTATTCGTTTTGGCTCGATATGAAGCTTCTGCTTTTGACAGTGAAGATCCTTTTTCAAAAGGAAAACACCGAGGGCATCGACAGCTGGCAAAAGACAGCCGCAACAAAAGACAATTTGGAAAAGATCGGTAAGCTGTGATGAGGGAAGCTGTGTTTGAGCCGCTTGTGTCTGTCGTAATTCCCGCGTACCGTTGCGCAGATACGATAGCGGAGGCTGTTGATTCCGCGCTCCGTCAGGACATTTCACTTGAAATAATTGTTGTTTCGGAGGACGCGGACGGCGAGATCGCGCGTGCTTTGGAGAAATATCGCGACAATGAGTCCGTCAGACTGTGTCGTGTGAACGAAAATCTTGGTGCATCCGGCAACAGAAATTTCGGAGTTAATGTCGCGAGGGGCAAATATGTCGCATTTCTTGACGCAGACGATGCTTGGCGCGACGGAAAGCTGAAAAAACAGCTTGACGCGATGGCGGAGAGCGGAGACGTGCTCTCGTGCACCGCACGGATGCTTATGGATCGCGACGGAGCTTGCCTGAATCGGGTCATCCCCGTGAAAAAACGAATAACATACCGCGATCTTTTGAAGCATAACAGCATAAGCTGTTCGTCGGTGCTTTTGAAGCGCGAGGCGGCGCTCGAATTTCCGATGCATGGTGAGGACAGCCACGAGGATTACATCATGTGGCTTGAGATCCTCAGAAAATACGGCACGGCGACGGGAATAAACGAGCCGTTGCTCTTGTACCGCGTCAGCAATACGGGCAAGTCGGGAAGTAAGCTTCAGTCTGCACGTAAAACGTTCCGCGTGTACAGATACATGGGCTTCGGTATAATTAAGTCGATGGCGTGCTTTTGCTCGTATGCCTTCAACGGTGTAAAGAAATATTGCTTTGCGAAAAACGGGGGCGATCAAACCGATGAAGCTTGAAATTTTACTTTCGTGCGTCGGACAGACAGACAACTCTGTCGTTTGTGGTGCGAAGATATATACGGACGCTGTCGTTATAAATCAGTGCGACAAAGAGGCGTATGAGGAGTATCCGACGGAGAGGGGCGTTGCGCGCGTTTATTCAATGTGCGAACGCGGACTGACGCGAAGCAGAAATGCCGCGATCGAGCGCTCGACGGGAGACGTTTGCCTTTTGTGCGATGACGACGAGGTGTTCGTTTCCGATTATGAAAAAAAGATCACGGATGCATACGAAATGCTTCCCGAAGCAGATGTGATCATACTGAAAATGTGCAACAGAACGCCGTCGTTCTCCGATAAGGTCATGCGTTTGCGATTCCCGAAAACGTTGAAAGTCAGCTCTTGGCAGATTTCGTTTCGCAGGGAAAGCATTGTGCGAAGCGGCGTGCGCTTTGATGAGCTGCTCGGCGCGGGAAGCGGCAACGGCGCTGAGGAGGAACTTGATTTTTTGATGCGCTGTGAGCGCGCGGGACTGCAAATATGGTACGTGCCCGTCGAGATAGCAAGCGTCGCGCAGGAAAAATCAACATGGTTTTGCGGCTTTAACGAAAAGTTCTTTTACGATCGCGGAGCGACGACACGCTACATCCTCGGTTTTTGCGTCTCTGCGGTATATGCCCTGTATTACGTCGTTAAAAAAAGGCTGCTGTACAGAGATAATCTTTCGTTCAAAGCGGCGCTGTGCGCGATTTTTCGCGGCATCTGCGACGATAAAATAGGAAAGCAGGCTCGCGAAAAAAAGGAAAGCCGAAGCTTATGAAAATCTTATCTTTTATTGTGCCGTCGTATAATTGCGAGGCATACTTGAACAAATGTATTTCGTCGCTTGCGGACGAAAATGTGCTTGACGGAATTGAAATAATAATTGTAAACGACGGTTCGTCCGACAAAACGGAAGCGATTGCACGCGAATGGTGCGAGAGATACCCCGATTCGGTCAGGCTTATAAATCAGGAAAATAAGGGGCACGGCGGCGCGCTCAACACGGGCTGTGCGGCGGCGACGGGAAAATATCTGAAGGTCGTTGACGCCGACGATTGGGTCGAAACGCAGAATCTTGCGGAGCTTTTGGCAGGTCTTGCCGAGACTGACGCCGACGTTGTCTTAACTCAATATTCAACCTACGATATTTCAAACGAAAACACAAAAAAATGGGTCTGCTCGCCAGACGATTTTGATCGTGAATATACGCTTAGTGAGGCTGTGTCCGAATGGAGAGCGTTCGAAAACGGATTTACGCTTCACGGAATAGCTTATCGCACCGAGTTTTATCGCGAAAAATGCATTCAACTGACAGAGCACATTTTTTACGAGGACTATGAATTTGCTTCCGTACCCGCCTGCTTTGCCTGTTCGATACGCGCGCTGAACGTTTTTGTCTACGTTTACCGCATAGGCGACGTCAATCAAAGTGTGTCGAGTAAAAACAGACTTGCGCGTGTGTCGCATACCGAAAAGGTGCTCGGGCGGCTTATTTGTCAGTGCCGTGAGCTTCCGTCGGACGCGGATCCCGCGACGAAAAGGTACCTGTGCATCAAGACGAAGGAACTGCTTTTGAGCTATATGAAAACGGTTATGCTTGATGAGCCGAATCGCAAAAAGGGCAGAAGTGACGGCAAACGTATGATGTCAAGGATAGGATCGGAGCTGCCGGAGACTTACGCTCTTGCCGAAAAGCAGTACACGGTGC
>CAZOMK010000138.1:0-4072 GCA_964580615.1 uncultured Lachnospiraceae bacterium
CCGATTTTACCGGAATGGAATGCTCCGACCGCATTTTAGTCCGAAGCGTACATAACTGCGGGTGCGGTGCCGCCGACGGCGGCTGTTTTTTGTGCAAACGCCAATAGCGGGAATGCGTCCGTATCGGGTTTGCCGAAGGTAAGCTTACAGAGCTTGGCAAAATCGACACTGCCGACACCGCCCGGACGACGTTCGGGATATGTTATCGCATAGCCGATCGCAGTTCTCATGTCGGGCAAGCCGAGCTCCGCGATAATGGCGCCGTCGCAATATTCCACCATTGAATGAACGATGCTTTCGCGATGTATCACCACCTCGATATCATCGACGGAAACATTGAACAGATGCATCGCCTCGATCACCTCGAAGCCCTTATTCATAAGCGTCGCGGAATCGACGGTGATTTTCTTTCCCATCAGCCATGTCGGATGTGCAAGCGCACGTTCGGGCGTTATTTCAGACAATTCCGCTTTTGTAGAGCCGAAAAAGGGACCGCCCGACGCAGTCAGCAATATTTTTTTCACGTCGGCTTTTCTTCCGCCGGAAAGGCACTGAAAGATAGCGCTGTGCTCGCTGTCAACGGGGATAAGCTCCGCTCCGCCGCGTCTTATTTCGGCAAGAAGATGCGCTCCGGCTGAGACTATCGCTTCCTTATTCGCCATGCATATACGCTTACAGCTTTTCGCCGCAGCCATCATCGGCATAGCGGCAGCCATACCGGAAACGGCAATAACAGCGGAATCCGCTTTTGTCTCGTAAGCGGCGTTTGTAACGCCGTCTGCGCCGGCACAGACCTTGATATCGGTATCGGCAAGAGCGAGCTTAAGTCGCGCCGCCGCTGTCTCGTCTGCCATTGCCACCATACGCGGCTTATATTTTCTGCACTGTTCTTCTATAAGGTTATCGTTTGAGCCCGCAGTCAAAAGCTCAACTCTTGCGCCCAAAGCGGAAGCGACGTCAAGCGTTTGGATGCCGATCGAGCCCGTAGAGCCTATAACCGAAAGGCTTGAAATATTATTTTCGTTTTTCATTTTATGTTCCGTTCAGATAAAATATGTGAGCACACGGCTCAAAAGATAGATGACGGGTGCGATTGCGATAACGCTGTCGAATCTGTCAAGGACGCCGCCGTGTCCGGGAAAAATATTTCCGTAGTCCTTGATACCATAAGCACGTTTTATGAACGACGCGTTCAGATCTCCGATCTGAGAAAGGACGGAGAGCAGGAAGCCTGTCAGAACAAACGCGAGATAGTTGGGCGTCAGCTCAGTGACAGACGAGAGCAGGACTGCGTAAAGCGCGAATGCGACAAGAGTAAAAAAAATCGCCCCAACGCTCCCCTCAACCGTTTTTTTCGGTGACACCTTGGGGATGAGCTTATGACGTCCGAAAAAAGTTCCGCAAAGATATGCAAATGTATCCGTGAGCCACGAGCCGAGGAACAGGAAAAGGAGGACGAATCCGCCGTTTTCCTCATGCGAAAACGCCACGACCGAAACAGAGGCGCCGGAAACATATATAAGCATTGTTATAAACTGAGTCATTGGTGAAAGCTTATTTTTAATAACGCCGAACACCGAAAGCGCGTAGATCGCAAAGACGACAAGCGCTGCCGCGGCAACCACTGCGGGTCTGCCGTTTTTTTCGAGAAAATACTGATAAAAAGGCAAAATTGCCGCGATCAGATACGCAGGCAAGGTCACCGTCAGATGTTTTTTGTCCGAAATCCCGACGCATCGTGCCGTTTCGAACATTGCGACGGCGGAAATAAACGCGAACAGCGCGGGAAGAGCCGCCGTATCGTAAAAAATAAAGACCGGAATCAGAATTGCCACTAACACAGCACCGGTCAAGGTTCGTTTCAACATAATTAACTCCATACCGCCCACGGCGGCACAATAATTGATATTCAGCATCACGGAGCACAAAGTGCTCCGTGACACCGAATTTTCGAAATTATTTGTTTACAACGCCGCCGAATCTGCGTCCGCGGCTGTAAAAATCCTTCACGGCGGCGTCAACATCGTCCGACGAGATATCGGGCCACAGCGTCTCCGTGAAATAATATTCAGCGTATGCCGACTGCCAAAGAAGAAAATTTGAAAGTCTTTTTTCGTTTGCGGTTCTGACTATAAGATCCGGATCGGGGCAGCCCGCAGTATAAAGCGCGTCCGAAATGCTTTGCTCGGATATTTCCTTGCCCTCAGCGGCAAGCTTTCGTGCGGCATTTACGATCTCGGCTCTGCCGCCGTAATTAACTGCGATGTTAAGCCGAAGCTCATACTGATCCGAAATCCTTTCAAGCTCGTTCATTCGCGCCGCAAGCTCCGGCGAAAAAGCAGATTTGTCGCCAAGGAACACATATTTGATCTTATTTTTTTCAAGATCGCGGGTTGCCTCGTCGATATACGCGTCGAGCAGTGACATGATTCTGTCAACTTCATTTTTCGGGCGCGACCA
The DNA here is from genome assembly GCA_964580615.1 of uncultured Lachnospiraceae bacterium. Lineage (GTDB taxonomy): Bacteria > Bacillota > Clostridia > Oscillospirales > CAG-272 > DTU064. The sequence continues at coordinate 2,461 of CAZOMK010000138.1, forward strand.
ATTCTCTGTTGAAAAAGCGTAAACGGTCACAACCTTTATGCCGATATCGCCGCAGTAGCGCACGATTCGTTTTAGTGCCGCCGCTCCCTCGGAATGGCCGTACTCGCGCGGCATTCCGCGCTTTTTCGCCCATCTGCCGTTACCGTCCATGATAAAGGCGATATGCGTGAGCTTTTCGTCAACAGTCACGCCTCCGTGCGGCTTATTTTTTTTTGATTTTGAGAAAAACAATCCCATACTATCGAAAAGCAGCGCAATCAAATAGACATTATTTCCTTGATCTTATGTTCGGAAACAGTGTCGATCTCCTTGATGTATTTATCGGTAAGATTCTGAATGTCCTTACCTGCCTGCTTTTCCTCGTCCTCTGTCATTTCGCCGGCCTTTTTGTTTGCCTTTGCCTTATCCATAGCGTCGCGGCGGATGTTACGAATGGCAACTTTTGCTTCCTCGCCCATCTTTTCGACCTGCTTTTTGAGTTCTTTTCTGCGCTCCTCGGTGAGCTGAGGAACAGCAATTCTGATCACCTTACCGTCATTCTGAGGGGGAAGTCCGACGTCGGATGCCAAAATCGCACGCTCGATCGACTTAAGAGTCGAGGGATCCCAAGGGGAAACGATAAGGGTGCGCGCGTCTGCGGCACGGATTTCCGCTACCTGCGAGATAGGGGTGGGAGCGCCGTAATATTCAACGGAAACTCGCGAAAGAATTTCGGGATTTGCCCTGCCGGCTCTTACTGTTGAAAGATTGTCCGAATAAGCGGACACTGATTTTTTCATTTTGGTTTCGAATTCGTCAAGCTTGAGTTTCATATTTTTTGCCTTTCTGTAAATGAGATTTTATGTAAATGTAATTTTGACGTAATTTTATCTTGTCACAACGGTACCTATACGTTCGCCGAATACGGCACGACAAATGTTTTCCGGATCCTCAAGCGCGCACAGCAGAAGCGGAACGTTATTTTCGCTTGAAAGCGTTGCGGCGGCAAGGTCGATGACTTTGAGCTTATGGTCTATGATATAGTCGTAATTTACTGTGTCAAATCTTACGGCGTCGTCATATTTTCTCGGATCCTTATCATATATCGCATCGATATTTTTTGCAAGGATAGCGACATCAACCTCAAGCTCTGCCGCGCGGATGATCGCCGCGGTGTCCGTTGTAAAGAAGGGATTGCCGGAGCCTGCACCGAGAATAACGACTCTGCCCTGCTTCAAGTATCTGTCCGCCTTATCGCGCGTGTAAAGCTCCGCAAAATCGTTCATTTCCGCGGCTGACATAGCGACAGCGTCAATGCCCGCACGTCTGAACGCGTCCTCAAGAGCAATCGAATTAATCACCGTGGCGAGCATTCCCATGTGATCGGCACGTGCTCTGTTCATACCGACTCCGCCGGCGCCTCGCCAGATATTTCCCGCGCCGACAAGCACAGCGACCTCGACGCCTTCATTAACGCATTTTTTGATAGCTGTCGCAACAGTATCGAGCATAGCAAAGTCGAGTATACCGTCCGCATTCGCTTTCAACGCTTCACCGGAAAGCTTGACAAGTATACGTTTGTATTTCGGTTCCATAAAATTCTCCCGTTTGCACTGATTATATTATATCTGAT
>CAZOMK010000139.1:0-3959 GCA_964580615.1 uncultured Lachnospiraceae bacterium
GTCCTCGCTTTCGTCGTTGCCCTCCGCTTCCTCAAGCGAAAAGCCCTGAGAGATCGCATTTTCCATTTCGGACTCCATCTGTTCGAGATCGTCCTCGGAAATACCCATCTTGGACAAGATATCGTCAACAGGTTTAAGTCCGAGTTCCTTGGCGCATTTCAGGCAAAGTCCCTCGTTTTTTGTTTCTCCGTTTTCAATTTTCGTTATAAACACCACCGCTATGCGCTTGTGGCATCTTGAACACATTTCCATTGTAATTTACTCCTTTCGGTAAGGAATTCAGCCGAGTATCTCCGTCATAAGAGACATTCTGACCTGTGAGAAAAGCTTTACAATAACAGTTTCGTCTATCAATGCATCCGAGAACATTGACGGATCTATCGAATGAAGCGCATCGACAAGCGACACGGCAAGCGTGCTCCATATCATTGCATAAAGCACGGCGCAAAGAATACCGAACACAAGTCCCAAGATCGAATTGAGCTGCTTGAGCACGGGGAGCTCGAACACAACGCTTATAACTGCGGTTATTATATGCAGTAAAACGGTTACGATCAAAAAGATCACAAGAAAAGCCACAACAGCGGATATCGCCTCCGCGATCGGACGCGCCACAAAATCTGCCATTTCGGTAACGGTCGATTCCGTTGCGACGACTGACGAAGAAAACGTCTCCTTAAACGCGTCAAGATCAACGTTGAAACGGTCAACTATCGCAGTCAATGCTTCTGGCATATCGGCAAAAAGGCGTTCTGTCGAAAGTGCGTTGCCTCCGATCGCAAGCAGAGAGCGAAGCGTTTCGGCGATGCCTGAGGATATTCCCGAAAGAAAGATATTATCGCACAAAAAAGCGGAAAGATACGGTGTGAAGAATACCGCGGCAAAAAAGGCAAGGATCGACGAAGCAAAATGCATGACGGATTTGATAAATCCGCGCTTATATCCGCCGATAACTGTCATCACCATAACGACAACGATCAAAACATCAAAAAATAAACTCATAGCTCCTCCTGATAAAATAAAAATTTAATAAAATTTCAGTTTGAAATGAACGCCAAAGATGAAAAGTCCGTGAGAAATGCCGAGGATGACGTACACACAAGCGCCGTTTGATCGCCTGCGGCGATTATTCGCTTTGACGTACCGGACGTCAACGGCAGTGCCTTTTCCGACGAAGCCTCGATATCTATCATCAAGGCGCGGCTCGACGTCAAAACGAACGCCTCTCCGTGATCGTCAACGGACACGTCCGTTATCTTTTCGTCGAGAACCTTATCGTAAACGACCGATGCGGATGAATCGAGTATGACTATACGGTTTTGCGTTGCAAGCGTATTTTCCGGGCAGAGCAAAACAGTGTATTTGCCATGAACATCGCACGATCCGATTTTTCCCGACGGATCGTATATGCCGCCGCAAACTCCGTTAAAATCATAAAAATACAGCTTTTCTCTGCCTACCATAACAAATCCGTTATCTGTAAGTCTCAGCGCGCAGGGATAATCCTCCGCGATCGTTATCTCCGAAAAAGGAGCGTCCCCCTGCTCGTACAGTGTCAGCTTTGTGACAAATCTGCCTGAAGCGGCGCTCACCGACGCCATGGCAAGCCTTGCGCCGTCCGCGGAAAGCAAAATGTCAGTCACATATTCGTTTTTGCTGTACTTCGTCCTAAGCTCAAAATCGTCACCATAAATGTAAATGATGCTTTTATGCTCGCTTCCCGATGTAAGCACCGCAAAGCTGCCCGATTCCGAAAGCGTTGCGGAAACGATGGCTCCGTCGGTGCTTTCGCGGTACAGCTCCGAAAACGAATTATAAACGGAAAATCCGTTTCCGCCGATATCGTATATCATTGCGTATTTGTCAGTCGATATGATCATGGGCGATTCATAAGAGACAGACGAAGTCAAGCCGACGCTTCCCGTTGCGGAAAAGAACTTCACCTCGCTCCCCGTAACATACATAAGCTCCCCGCGATATATCGCAAAGCGCTGTATCGGCTCGGCTGTGTAATCGACCTCGGAGAATGCCGCGCCGGCGGACGAGCTTATGTTTATGTCTCTGAAAAGATATTTCAGATTCGCCACCGTTATGTCATCGCCGCGGATCATTATCATAAGCAAAATGTAAATAACGAGCACGGCAAGGGTCATCAATCTCAAAAATCCGAAGCGCCTTGCAACGGCAATATAATATTCGTTTTTTCGCTGAGTGTCGGCAACAGGCAGCTCGACAGCTTCACCCATCGGACGTCGAGCAAGCTCTTTTTCCCGTTTCATATCCCCTCCCATATCATCATTATTCACTCAATATTCCACACGGCAAAGATACAGACCGTGCGGAGGCAAAGTTTGACCTGCGCGTTTTCTGTCGCGCGCGGCGATAATTTCGTCAATATCTTCGGGCGATATGCGACCGAACGCCGCCGCATATACAGTCCCCGCCATGATCCGCACCATATTGTACAAAAAGCCGTCTGCCGAAACGGAAAACACGACAGTGTCGTTGCGTCTGAACACCTTACAGTCGTAAACGGTTCTGACCGTATCCTTTATTTTCGAGCCCGTTGACATAAACGAAGCAAAATCATGCGTGCCGCACATTTTTCGAGCGCAGGCATCCATTTTCAAGAGTGCTTCGTCCGTTATCGGAGGAACGGAATAGGCAAGTCCCGACATAAAGGGAGATCGGACGTCCGAATCGTAGAAAACATATTCGTAGGTTTTGGAGCGGACGCTGTACCGTGCGTGAAAATCGTCAGGCTCAAGCTCTGCCGAAATAACGGCGATATCATCTGCAAGGCGCGAATTGATCGCCCGCGGGACTGCCGAAATCGGTATGACGGACGAAACATCGCTTCCATCGGCGCTTTCGACGGTGCAAACGTAAGCGCGTGCGTGCACGCCGCTGTCCGTTCGGCTTGAGCCGGTCACAAGGCAGGGACGCTTGTATGTTTCAGAAACGACGCGCGTAAGCGTTGACTGAACGCTGACCGCGTTTGACTGCGCCTGCCAACCGCAATAAGCGGCTCCGTTATATGCGATCGTAAGTTTTATCTTCATCAGCGCACAAGAGAGATCACAGGCGCGTAATTATTGAGTAAAACGATCAAAACGACGGCTGCCGCGCCCAAAGACATCGAAAAAGCGTCACCGAAGGAAAACTTCAAAATGTTCATTCTCGTTCTGCCCTCGTCGCCTCGATAGCATCTGCACTCCATCGCAACGGCGAGCTCGTCCGCGCGCTTGAACGCGGAGACGAACAGCGGCACAAGGATCGGGACAAGCGCCTTCGCGCGCTCCACGAGACTGCCGGACGAAAAATCAGCGCCTCTCGCCTTTTGCGCGTTCATGATCTTGTCTGTTTCTTCGACAAGTGTCGGAATAAAGCGCAGTGCGATCGTCATCATCATCGAAAATTCGTGCACGGGAAGCTTCAAGTGCTTCAGGGGTGCAAGAAGCTGCTCAAGTCCGTCCGTAAGTGTGATCGGAGACGTTGTATACGTCAAAAACAGTCCGCTTCCCGAAACCAGAAGCGTCACTCTCAAAACCATCAGCACTGCGTTCACAATGCCCTCTCGGTAGATCTTGAAGATCCACCACTTGAAAATGAGATCGTCTCCGCTTGTGAGGAATATATTTATAAATGTTGTGAAAATTACTATATACAAAATAGGGCGCAGACCCTTTGCAAAGATCCTGTACGGTATTCCGCTGAGTGCCATAAGCAAAAGCGAGACCGCAACCATAAAAACAAAGGCGGAAACGGACTTTGCGACAAAAACGGCAGCTATATAGATCACGGACAAGATGATCTTCGCTCTCGGATCAAGCCTGTGCAGGATCGAATTTCCCGGGAAATACTGCCCCAAGGTTATATCGCGCATATAAAAGCTCCTTTCGTATCAAATGGAAAAGTCAGTTTTTGCCCGCGAGAGACAGTATCGACCTTGCGGCATA
>CAZOMK010000140.1:0-3955 GCA_964580615.1 uncultured Lachnospiraceae bacterium
CTCCTCCGAGACTTTTTTTGTCATTGTGAGCGGTTTGCGTAGATGTTGTACTGCCGCGCGAGACTGTTCCACGTCTCAAGGTCAACGTAATTTTCCGGCGGCATAAGGTTTTTGATTCGGAAGCTTCGCACAGCGGCGGCGGTGCGTGAGTCGTAGACGCCGGAAAGCGGAATGTTTCCGAAGCTGTCGTATGCGATCCTCAGCGCGGATAGCATGATTTGAATAATAAGCACAAGATCGCTCGTTTCGCCGTTCTTGACGGTGTAGCCGAGTGTCGCGGGAAACGGCGCTATCATTGACGGTGGCGTCGTTTTTTCGAGGATCCTTTCGTAATCGTCCGCAAGATAGCTCCACGTGACGGGATCTGCCGTGCCCGTAACGGGCAACCGTCGCTTCGACTGATACTGACGTACCGCCTCGTACATTCCCTCGTCGAAGATGCCGTCCTCACCTATCAACGGCAGATCGCCCTCAAAGCTTGAGATCAGCCGAAGCATCTTTTGCAGCTCACGTACTGTCTCGCGCTCGTTTGTTATGTCAAAACTGTTCATTCGCGCCTCCTTATTGCGTGCTCGGAACGTTTCTGTTCGTCCCTTGTGTCGTTGCGGCAATGTTTCCGTCGAAAACGGAGCGATACGTTGACGCTATCGCGTTCCATGTCGCGCTGCCGACAACGCCCGTCGCAGGGAAGCCCTTGCGCAGCTGAAAATCCTCGACGGCGGCTTGCGTCACAGTGTCAAAGACACCGGTGACGGCAGGCGGCGTTATTTCTGTGTAAACTGTCGATATCAGATCCAAATATTCTTGCAGATAGCGCACTGCCTCGACCTCCATCCCGATGCGAAGCGGATATCCCGGATAGGGCGCCGTCGTGCTTTCGAAATAATCGGGGCCGAGCGAGTCGAGGATGCCCTTGTAGGCGCGGTAGAGAAAGTCCCACGTCTCAATTCCGACAACGCCCGTCGTCGCAAGATTGTATTGCGTCTGAAACGCTTCAACGGCGGCGCGCGTCAACGCGCCGAACACGCCGTCGATCTCGATATACGGGACATTTTCGTTGTACAGCGATATGAAATTCAGAAAATACTGAAGCTCACGCACACCGATACCGCTGTCGCCCTCGCGCAAAACCTGAGCGAACAGCGTCGTGACCTCCTCCGGCGTTATTCCCTCGGATGCAAGATCGTTCAGCCGCTTGACGGCGGCGTAGATCCGTTGGATCGCGAACCAAGTCGCCCTGCCGACAAGCCCGTCAACGGCGAGATTGAATATTGATTGAAATTCACGCACCGCGCTCTCGGTTTCGTTGCCGAAGATCCCGTCAACGGGCGATATTTTCGGGATCGCGGGGTAATTTTTTGAGATACGGTTCAGCTTTATCTGTATTTGCGCGACCTCGTTGCCGGAGCTTCCGTAACGCAGAATCGCGTTCGGCACCGGATCCTCGATGCCTTGGACGGGCGCGTTTACGACTATTTCTATGTCGTCGCCGTAGTAGTATTTGAGGATCTCGACGGAATTTAGACCGTCATTTGCAAGCGAAACAGTCCCCCACTGCGAAAGCCCGTCGCAGGTCGATGTTGTGCCGTTGCAGTATTGAGTGAAATACGGCTCGACTGTCCCGACGCGCCTGACGTAGCTGTTGAAAATGTCGTCTACAATCTCGCTTATGTTTTCGAAAAAGTCACGCCCCGCTATAAAAGCCTGGTCGCGTGAGGTGTCGTTCGTTATGTTGAAGGCGTAGCCGCGGCTGCGGTAATAGTTTGTGTACACCCGATTCAGCGCAAACGATATTATGGCAAGAATGTTTGCGCGCAGGGCAGATTCCGGCCATGTCGGAAAGATTTCGCTCGACGCAACGTTTTTTACGTATGAAGGAAAATCGACCGTGACGTTCTCGGCGGCGGAGTCGGGCGCTCCGAGATGTACCGTTATCATTTCGGGAATGTAGGGGAGCAGGGGATTGCCGTTGTTCACAGATCGTTGCCCTCGCTTTCGTCTATGTAAATGGTGCCGTCCTTGTAAAACGAACTTGGCAGCTCCTCGGAAAGAGGAATTATGTTTGTGCTTTGAATCGCCGTTACGCCCGAAAAAAGCTGCGCTCCGACGTTTGTAACGGGGTAAAAGCCCTCTTTGAAAATTTCAATGTTGTAACGTGCGTAAGGAAACGGCGGATTTTTCGCTCCGCTCTCCGACGGCGTCAGCGACAGATCGCGCGGCGGCGCGGGAAGCGCAATTTTCGGCGTCCTGCCGCTTTTGTCCGTTGTAAGTACAGCGTAGGGAGCGGGCATATTCGGCGCTGAATAGTTGATCGTAACGAGTGCGTCCGCTATCGGGATCGCGCCGCGCGCCGCGTACACGGATACGATGAGATACCCCGTTTCCGAATAGCCGTCCGGGCGCGCCCCGTTCATTGAAATGTAGTTGTTATCGCTCATGTTTTACCTCGCTTTCGTTCGTTTCTACGGTTTATAATATGCAAAACGGAATAAAATGTTAAAATTCAAAATATACCGGAGGACGGTACATATAGATTTGTAATAAATCTTCCGAATTACTACATTGTTTCACCTGAATTCGTGCTGATATCCGAATAAAAAAATTCCTTGCCGAATGCAAGGAATTTTTTTATCTTATTGTTTTTTCGCAAGGTATGCTTTGTATTCGCGAATGACGTCATATCCCGGGGATTGAAAAGATACCTACTTCCAACGCGGCTCTGTCGGTAAGCCTCGATCGAAATATTTCATTATGTAGTAATCAATATGGGGCTCCTGCGGAATGTCTTCCGGCCACTCGCGTGTGATTTTCAAAATGATAATATCTTCATCGACAAAGAGCTCGATTTTCGGTTCAAACCGACCCGGTTCCATGCCTCAGACAGCTGCCGAATAAATATAACCGTCCACGTTTATTATAGTGAATCCTTCAAGATCGTATACTACATTGGGGGTAAAATGATCGTACATATACGTTGTCAGCTTTTCGTATGTGTTAAGATTGCCGTATCTTCCCAGAAAATAAGTACGTCCTGCGTCTTCATCATAAAGGCGAAAATCGTTCCCTGGATCTTCGAAGTAAGGAGGGAGACCGTTGTTTCCAACGCGACAGAAAAAGTTGGAGTCACAGACGTACCTGAAATATTCTTTCGTGATCGTTTTGCACGGTATATTTAATTTCTTCAGATGCGTCGTGCAGGGTGTATTTTGATAAATCAACATTAGGATGAACTAATTCTTCCTCCTCCGGTTCGGGAATTTCCGGAATTTCGGGGATTTCGATGGTCGTGCTGTCTTCCGTTGTTCCGTCTGAAATGTCTTTTGTTTCGTCGGATTCGCTCACATATTCAGTTTTTGAGTCAGGAGTATCGGGATCGGAATCCGCGCTGTCATCGGGAACTTGAGAACAGCTTACAAACATTAAAAAAGACAAAAATACAACAAAAATCAGCTTTTTCATGTGTTTCCTCCTATAATATTATGATTTTGGATTCGTTGCAGCCATCATGGTTACAAGCTTTGAGAGCCACCTCTCACTTATATTGTATATTTTTGTAAAATATTTGTCAATGTACCAAGCAATATAAGTCGGATTTTTGCACAAAAAAAGACCGCTTATGCGGTCTTTTTTGTATATTCGCGAATTAAAGCTCTGCGAAGTACTTGATTGTGCGAACCATCTGAGATGTGTAGGAGTTCTCGTTGTCGTACCAAGAAACAACCTGAACCTGAGATGTGCCGTTTTCAAGGTTGATAACCATTGTCTGTGTAGCATCGAAGAGGGAGCCGTAACGCATACCGATGATATCGGAGGAAACGATTTCGTCTTCGTTGTAGCCGTAGGACTCGGTCTGAGCAGCCTTCATTGCAGCGTTGATCTCTGCAACGGAAACGTGACCCTTAACGATAGCGTTGAGCATTGTTGTGGAGCCTGTGGGGGTAGGAACTCTCTGAGC
>CAZOMK010000141.1:0-3939 GCA_964580615.1 uncultured Lachnospiraceae bacterium
CAGATCGGACTTATGCTCATGAATATCGGTCTGGGCTCCAACGTCGGCGTCTACACCGAAACAAGCTCAAGCCCCTTCTATGTAATGCGCGACTTCTTCGGCGCACTTACCCCCTCCGCGATCCGCGATAATATGGGCGCTGCCGGATACAGAACGATGGTGCTCACGGTAATCACAATGTTTATCGGACTTTTCGCAATCATCATCCTTGCGAAAAAGCGCGTTAAGGGCGCGGTGCTTTTCGGTATGCTCATCGCATCTGTCGTTTATTGGGCAGGTGAGTGGATATTCCTCGATGTAAATCCCTTCGCTTCGCTCGCAACAGCCTCCTTTATTCCCCCCTTCGCTGATATGGCGGAAACGACCTTCTTTAAGTTCAATTTCAAGGGCTTCATTGATATAGGCTGGTTTACATCCATAACACTTATCATTACATTCTGTATCATTGATATGTTCGATACGATCGGTACTCTCGTCGGAACAGCATCCCGTGCCGGCATGGTTGACGAAAACGGCAATATGCCCAATATGAAGGAAGCGCTCCTTTCCGACGCTATCGGTACTGTCGCAGGTGCTTGCACAGGTACCTCCACCGTAACGACCTTCGTTGAATCCGCTTCCGGTGTAGAGGTCGGCGGACGTACGGGACTTACAGCCCTTACAACGGGTATCCTCTTCCTCGCTTGCATATTCATCGCACCGATCGCGGCTATCATTCCCGCAGCCGCAACATCGGCAGCGCTCATCTATGTAGGCGTGCTCATGCTTCAGGGACTTAAAAATATCAACTTTGACGATATCGATCAGTTCGTTCCCGTTTGCCTCATGCTCATCGCAATGCCCATCTCCGGCTCGATCGGACACGGCATAGGTCTCGGACTTATCTCCTATACCGTTATCAAGGTGTTTACAGGTAAGGCAAAGGAGGTATCCGTGCTTACGTACGTTATCTCCGTGATCTTCCTCGTGAAATTCTTCCTTGCTGTTTAATCTTAAATAGTATTAAAAAAGACGCGCGTTGCGCGTCTTTTTTTATCCGCAAACGCTCGGATACGCTTCAATTGATCTGAATTGAGCTGAAAATGTACTCCAATTTGTTGCGGCTTTATAGGTTGAGAGAAGCGACGAGGGAACGTAAATGTATCCGCTTCCCGCCTCGATCTTGCTTCCGGAAAAGTTGTTTGTGTTTGCGAGCGTTGATACGGTGCTTCCTCTCAAAATGAGCGCTTCAAGCGCCGAACAGTTTTGAAATGCCTGCGTTTTCGTGAACTTAACGTTTCCGCCGAAATCAACCTTTTTCAGCGCCGTACAGCCCTTGAATTCCTGCGCGTAAGCATTTCCGTTGAAGTCGGGAAAGCTTATTTCTTCGAGCGCCGTGCAGTTTACAAACGTCTGAGCGCCGAGCGACGTGCACTTCGGAAGATTGACGTTTTTCAGCGCACTGCAATTGTAAAAGGTCGCCATGCGAAGATCAAGCGTCGGAAGCAGAGGCAAATCGACGCTGACAAGCGACGTGCAGTTGTAAAACGCGCGCGTGGCGCTTGCCGTAAACGTCGCCTTCGGCAGTGAGATCGACGTCAGCTTCGTGCACGCCGAAAACGCATAAGCACCCGCAACCGATGTCAGATTCGGCAAGCTCAGAGACGTTAGATTTGTGCAGCTGCTGAACGCGTATGAGCCGACGGAGGTGAGCGTGTCGCTCGAAAATGACGTGATCGTCCTGTTTAAGAAACTGTTTATCAACGTCTCGTCCGGCTCGCTTGAGCAAGTGTGAGTGCCGACGAGCTTCGCGCCGTTGACGTAAGCGGTCTTTCCGGTGAGAATGTCCTCCGCCGACGCCGTTGCGTCCGCTGTTGCAGACGCGGCACTGCATACATGAACGCCGGTGACGACCTCGCCGCTTATAACGGCTGTCTTGCCCGATAAAATGTCGCTTGCCGTTGCCGTGTGAGGACGCGTGTCGTAGCCGGAATTGAGCAGTACCATTTGCAGTATTTCAACGTCAGTCTCGTTTACGATGCCGTCGCCGTTGAGATCGAGCAGCATATTCTCCGTCCCCGCCTCGACAGCGGCTTCAAGCGCCTCAAGATCGTCCTCGTTTATGTATCCGTCACCGTTAATGTCGTAGCACGACATCGAATCGGGACGTCCGAGCAGAGCGACCTTTTCGGCAAGCTCGTCAAGCGTGTAAAGCGAGCTCTCTCCGAGACGCACGCGAACGGCGCCGGCAATTGCTGTAAGCTTTTCACGTACACTCATTACCACTGACCTCCGAGGATAGCGTCGTCAACGTAGCTCTTTATTTCGGCAATGTCCGCGCTTGTCCAATAGTCGCTTCCGCGTACGGGCGTGCGAGCGTTAGTGACGGTGAACTGTACCGTTTTCCCGTCCGTCAGCGTAACGGTGTAGGTGTCGATGAGTCCCTCGGAAGCGGTAAGCTCCATTTTTTCGATTCCGACGCCGTCCCGTCCAACCTTGACTATGAAGCTCTGAAGCTCGGTGAAATCAACGGAATAAGACGGCTCGCTTTCGAAAGTAACCTCGTAAATGTCGCTCATACAGCCGCCTCCGCTTTAAGATTCGCACGTACGGGAATCCGTATCGGACGCGTCGCATGGCGCTCACCGCCGAAAATAAGATTGATTTGAACGAGAGCGAACGCATCGGTGTTTGCGGCACTGAAAAGCGATGTCTCGCTCGGAATCATTTTGAGAGTAACGGTGTTGTCTTTGCGGCTTACCCCCGACGATTCCTCCGTGTATTCAATGATCTTTTTTCCGTTTTGTGTGAGCGTGATGTAGAGCTCGCTTTCCTCAACGGAAACAGGAAAGGTGAACTTCATTGTGTGGTCTGTCCAGACTGTTATAATGATTCCTCCCTCACAAAATTTATGTTGACCGTCACATTAATATGTGCTATAATGAGGCTGAAAGTTGATTTGATCACATATTTTTGCAACGTGACTATATTATATCACAAAATCGTGTGATTGTCAAGATGATGTCACAAAATTATGTGACGAATGGAGTCAGAGTTATGAAGCTTTACGATAAAATATACGCTCTTTGCGAGCAAAACGGAATAAAACCGGCAACACTTGCCCAAAATCTCGGATTTTCGAAGAATTTTTTCACCGAAATGAAGTCGGGACGCACAAAATCACCATCCGCACTGAGGCTTCGCGCCATCGCGGATTATTTCGGCATAGATGTTGACGAGCTGCTCGACGACAAAAGCACCGGCGTTCGAGTGCCCGTTTACGGAACTGTTCCGGCGGGCATCCCCGTTGACGCGATCGAGGAAATAATAGGGTACGAGGAAATAACGCCGACGCTTGCCGCATCGGGCAAATATATCGCGCTGAAAATAAAGGGCGACAGCATGACGCCGCAAATATGCGACGGCGATACAGTCATAGTTCGGCTTCAAGCGGACGCAGATACGGGCGATACCGTTATCGTCCTTGTTGCGGACGGCGAAGCAACCTGCAAAAAGCTGAAGAAGGACAGAACGGGAGTTTGGCTGATGCCTAACAATCCAGCATACGAGCCCATGTATTATACAAACGCCGAAATCGAAAGTGTACCCGTCAATGTGATCGGCAAGGTCATTGAGCTCCGCCGCGAATTTTGAGCGCGAACAGCGAGCTTCGGCGTTCGGCATCACTTGCAAAAGCAAATACATCACAAACAAAAAAGAGCAAACATACAAGATTTTCGTCTTGTGTGGTTGCTCTTTTGTTAATGCGAAAATTCTCCGTTAAGGGGGGCGTTTTGCGTCAGTCGGAAGCGTTCGGATAAAAGGAGACGGAATCGTTTTCCGTGTGGAAAACAGCAAGCATAACGTCCTTTTCGTCAGAAAATCCTTGCGATTTCAACTGATTGAAAAGCCAGCGTTCGTTGCGACCGAGCCGTCTCAGATTTTCGCTCAGAATGTGAC
>CAZOMK010000142.1:0-3911 GCA_964580615.1 uncultured Lachnospiraceae bacterium
CATCTCTACAAAATTCTTATATTATTTCATTGTCCTCTTGACGGGGAGCGGTTCAAAAGCGCTTCGGCTGTTTTTTGCTGTTTGTGATTATTCTTCCGGTGTGATTTTGATCTTATAGGTGCGAAGCAGTTCAATAAGCCGCTTCAGTCCCGTCGTGTTTAAGCAGGACGCACCCGCATCACAGTCGATTCTGAGATATCCCGACGAATTGGAAAATGCAGAGGCAATGTCAATGAAGTACGCGCCGAATTCCGCGGCAGAGGCGTGAATGTATTTGTTGAAGGTTTCCGCCTTGTAGATGTTAAGTCCGTCTCCGTCGGAGCCGGGAAGTATGGGCATACATACAACGACAGTCGAAGGTGACGCTTCACGTATCGACGCGATAAGCTCTCTGTAAGCGTTGTAAAAATCCGTCTCCGATATTTCGGGACGCTTTATAAGCTCGTCAGTGCCGACGGAAACAAGCAGATATTCGGGGGCGATCGTAAGGACGGCGTCTGCGACAGCCATGAACGAGTCGGTTTTCAGAAGATATACGAGCGCGTCCTTGCCGCTCGAAAGAGATATCGACGACGAAATCCCCGTAAGTACTCTGTCCGTGTCCCTTCCGTCGGAAAGCATACCGAGCGATTTTAAGCCGTAAATCGCAGAATCGCAAATAAAATAATATTTTTTTATGTGTTCTTCACCGAGATCCTGCGTTATTTGAAGCAGAGAAGCGTCAAGCTCGTCCTGAGTGACCGCAAGAGACGGGGACGAAGAACCGTTATTTTCGATGGGAATGAAGATGTGATCGCCTTTGTCGGATGTTTGACCGTCGTTTTTGTCCGCTGTCGGCGGCAGATTCGGCACGGAATCCGATTGATCGAGCGAATCCGACTGCTCGGAACCTCCGCCCGAACACGAAGCAAGCGAAGCTATCGAAAAGATCAAAAATAACGCGATCAGTATTTTTTTGTTGAAGAATTTTGTTGCCATCAGTCGTAAATACGCTTGTATTCGGACGAATCTATACGCGCTCTCTTTGTTTTGCCGCGGATGGCAAAAACAATGCCGCATATTATGAAATACACAAGCGAGAATACAAACAAAAGTATCATTGTGGAGCTTTTTCCGGCGTCATAGCCCGAAACGCTGAGGAAAAGTATGTAAAAGGATATCAGCATTGCCGCATAGTGAATGGTAACGCGCAGGGAAATGTGAATATCATACTTTTTCTGAGTCAAAACTATGTTTGCAACGGACGTTATGAGCGCAAAAGCAAGAAGCAGAAAGCCGGATTTTCGGGTGAGCACCATGTATCTGTCCGTCAGATCGAAAAGCGGGCCGCATAAATAGAAAATCATTGTCAAAGCAGTGTAAATAAGCGATGCGGGGTATATAACCTTTGACAAAAGAAGCGTCCAAAAGCTTTGCTTCTCCGATTTTATAGGTGTCTTGGAATTGTTTTTCATAATAAAGTCTTTCTTTGTTTGATGTTATTACAGTATATCATATTAATAATATCACATTGAGCCGGTACGTTCAATAATACCGCGCAAAAATTCAAAAAATAATCACATTTCGTGCGCTTCCGTCCGGGAGGTGGGGAAAAACAAATAAATTTAAGCGTTCGGGACAATAGTTTTAACGCAGTCATTGACTTTTGGGGGATATTGGGTATATAATAAAATTGTATTATTATGCGGTTTGACGCATATTGGTAAATAAAAAAATTACCGCGCTTGCGCGGTATCTCGGATAGCGTGAGGGATCGGTATGATCTCGTCGAAACACAGACGAGCTCGCGCTCTGATTTTCCGAATGTGAAATGAATTTTCGGGAAATTATTTATATTTTATTTGAGCCGCCTGCGGCGGCATGGAGGATTGTTATGACAAGAAGAGAAGCCAGAGAAGCCGTTCTCGAGCTTTTGTATGAAAAAGCATCAAGACCCGATGACGATGCGGCGGAAATATACGAAAATGCGGCGGCGATCCGCGAAACGGAAGAAAACGATTACATAAAGGACGTTTATTTCGGTGTTAACGAAAACCTCGATGCGATCGACGAAAAAATAAAAACAGCGTCGCTCGAATGGTCAACGGAGCGTATGTCCAGAGTTACCATATCGGTTTTGCGCCTTGCCGTGTATGAATTTTATTTCATCCGAAACATTCCCGTTAACGTTTCCATAAACGAGGCTGTCGAGCTTGCAAAAAAATATGATACGACAGGCGCTCCCTCCTTCATTAACGGGATTCTCTCGAAAATAGGCAAGGATACCGCGATCGAAAAAGACGCTTACCCCAAAAAGAACAGAAAATGACCGAAAAAATAACGCTCGGAATAGATACGAGCAATTATACGACCTCCGCGGCGCTGTGCATCGGCGGGCGGATCGTGCTGAATAAAAAAATTCCGCTGCCCGTTAAAGAGGGCGAGCGCGGTCTCAGACAGTCGGACGCGGTGTTCGCTCATGTTAAAAACCTGCCCGACGTAATGCTCGCCGTGCGTGATGCGCTCGACGGAAAAGCACCGGATGCCGTTGGCGTGTCTGTTACTCCGCGCGACGCCGAAGGTTCGTATATGCCGTGCTTCCTTTCGGGAAAAGCGGCGGCATATTCGGTAACAGCCGTTACGGGCGCGCCCGTCTATGAGTTTTCGCATCAGGCGGGACACATAGCCGCGGCACTTTATTCGGCGGGGAAAACGGAGCTGCTTTTCGGCAATGAACCGTTTGCGGCGTTTCATGTCTCCGGCGGAACAACGGAGCTGACGCTCGTTACGCCCGATAATGCATATCCACGCGCTGTTTGCATCGGCGGTACGTCGGATCTTAATGCGGGACAGCTTATAGACAGAGTCGGCGTTATGATGGGACTTAAATTCCCGTGCGGCGCCGCGCTCGAACGTCTTGCAGAGGAGCTTGACGTCTCGTTTTCCGG
Source organism: uncultured Lachnospiraceae bacterium (assembly GCA_964580615.1). GTDB lineage: Bacteria > Bacillota > Clostridia > Oscillospirales > CAG-272 > DTU064. Next base: position 2,928 of record CAZOMK010000142.1, read on the forward strand.
CGTGAACGTCTCCGTTGACGGACTTAACGCAAATCTGTCCGGCGCGGAAAACAAAGCGCGCGCTTTGTATGAAAAAACAAACGATAAAGCCGCAACAGCGGCGTATACGCTCGATTTCGTCACAAAAACTCTCGATATGCTGACGAAAAACCTGAGAGGCGAGTATCCCGATATTTCCGTCATTTATGCGGGCGGAGTTATGAGCTGTAAGCGTATGCGAAAGACGCTCGGCAAGCGTGAAAACGTGTTCTTTTCCGAACCGGAATTTTCAGCGGACAATGCCGCCGGAATTGCGCTTATCGCATATAACAGGCTGACGGAAGGGAAGTGAGCGACGTGGTCAATTTTTCAAAGATACCGATGACGATGACTGTTACGGAGCTGAATGAGTACGTAAAAATGTCGCTTGACGCAAACCCCGTCCTCGGAGATATTTTCATCAAGGGTGAAATATCAAATTTCACCAATCACTATAAAACGGGACATCTTTATTTTACCGTAAAGGACGAATCGTCGAATCTTAAAGCGGTGATGTTCCGCTCGTCCGCGATGAAGCTTGCCTTCAAGCCGGAAAACGGAATGAAGGTTATCGTTCACGGCAGAGTCACCGCGTTTGTTCGCGACGGTCAGTACCAGCTTTATGCCGATTCAATGCAGCCGGACGGAGTCGGTGCTCTTTACATTGCTTATGAGCAGCTTAAAGCAAAGCTTGAAGCGGAGGGACTTTTCGCACCCGAAAAAAAACGTCCGCTCCCGAAGATCCCCACAAGGGTCGGCATAATAACAGCACCGACAGGCGCCGCGATCAGAGATATGATAAATGTCTCCGGCAGACGCTTTCCCATGGCAGATATCATACTGTATCCCGCGCTCGTTCAGGGGCCGGATGCTTCGCCGCAGCTCATAGCGGGACTTAACTATTTTTCGTCAGAAAGATCTGTTGACGTTGTCATCATAGGACGCGGCGGCGGATCTATGGAGGAT
>CAZOMK010000143.1:0-3907 GCA_964580615.1 uncultured Lachnospiraceae bacterium
CTTATGCATCGTCAATTTTCCCGTCACCGTCTGTATCAATTCAGAGCTTTTTGATGATCTCACGTGCTTCTTCACTGTTTTCTTCTGTCGATTTTGAAAAATAGCCGAGATTGTTCATAAACGGATATCTATGATAACCCGTATTTTTTCTGTACGCTCCGCCGGAGCCGTCCGAGATCTCGCCGCTCACGATCGAGGTTGCGACCTCCTCGCGATTAGACGTAATTGAAGAAACTATATACTCACGGTCAATATAAAGGGAGATGGCGCGGCGCAAGAGCGCGGCGTTTTCCGCCTCCATTCCGCTGTAAATCGAGCTGTTGAAGTTATGGCACAGCATATACACGCCGCTGATATCGTCGTACTTGAACTCCTCGTTCGGGATCGACGCCTCGACTTCGCCGTCGGGGACGCTTCCGAGGAAATCAATCTCGCCGGCTACATACATGGCATACGCTTCGTTAGCGCTGTTTTTGATCGTTACCGATATTTTTTTGAGCTTAATATCGGAGTTTCCGTAATATCTTGTATTCACGGAAAGCGCATAGGATGAATTTTCCGCGGCTGACGAAACAACATACGCTCCCGACGTTGGAAACGGGAATGATTTTGTCCACGCGGACGCGTCGATTACGTTTCCGAAAATATCGGAATATCCTTTAGCGTATTCAACTGCGTTTTCGTTGACTGCATAGAGCGCGGGGAACGCGCACAGATCGGTAAAATAATCGCACGGGGACTTTAACGTAACTGTCAGCACGGTATCCGTTTCGTCCGCCGCAAGCATGAGCTTGCCGTCCTCGTCGATAGCTATAATGTCAAAAAGATACGCATACGGGCTTTTCAGCTCCGAATCGGCAACTCTGCGCCATGAATACACAAAATCCGACGCGCCGAAATCGGCGCCGTTTGACCAGGAAAGTCCGCCGCGCAAGGTAAAGGTATACACAAGTCCGTCATCCGACACTGTAAAGCTTTCCGCAAGCTCCGGAACAACATTGCCATCGGCGTCATAAGAATACAGTCCCGAAAAAAGGTTTGAGACGAGTGTAAGTGCCGATATATTTTGCGCGAACGCGGGATCGAGGCTGTTCGGTGCTTCGCAAAACAGCAACGACAAATCTGTTCTGTCTCCGTTTTGAGCTTTGACGAAATATTTTGCGCCGAAATCGGTCGAATATACTCCCGTAAGCGTGCTTTTCATCAAATACGCATCTCTCGAATTATAGATCGGCACAATACATTCAGTTTCCATGAGCCAATCCTCCGCTATATGAAGAAAGGCTTCTTTTTTAGCCGGATCGGACTCTGTCCGAATTCTTTCGATCAAGCTGTCGTATCTTTCCCAATTGATCCCTGCCACTCCATTTGATGACGAGCACGAAGAAAGAGCTCCGGCAATCAACGCAAGCGTCAAAAGCAGGATCAGCGCGATATTAAGATGTTTTTTCATTTTCGGGCAATCTCCTTCTCAACACGTCAAAAAATTAACGTCTATTATATTTTATCATATTTTTCACATTAGTCAAGTGCATTGCGAAATCGTTAAAAAACAGGTTACATAATTTGATCGCCTTATTGACAAAGCGGATCGCTTATAATATACTGAAATTAAAGTTTGAAGCTTCGGAGGTACATATTATGTTAGCTAAAAAGCCGCCCATGGGGTGGAATTCATGGAACACTTTCGGTCACAACATTAACGAGGCGCTCATCAGAGAGACAGCGGACGCTATGGTCGAATCGGGTCTTAAGGATGCAGGCTACGAGTACATTGTAATTGACGATTGCTGGTCGCTTCGCCGCCGCGGTCCCGACGGCAGAATCGTACCCGATCCCGAAAAATTCCCGTCCGGCATGAAAGCCCTCTCCGACTATATTCATTCCAAGGGATTGAAATTCGGTATGTATTCCGACGCGGGCACTAAAACCTGTGCAGGATATCCCGGCAGTTTTGAGCATGAATTTGTCGATGCGGAAACGTTTGCCGAATGGGGTGTTGATTATCTCAAGTACGATTTTTGCAACAAGCCCGACCTTCAAAACGGTCCGATCCTCTACAATCGCATTTCAATGGCGCTCAAGGCGACGGGACGCGATATTCTGCTTTCCGCCTGCAATTGGGGCTCAGATCACGTTGAAACATGGATCCGTTCGCACGGCGCCGATATGTACCGCTCGACGGGCGATATTTGGGACAATTTTGACAGCGTTCGCAGAATCGCGCGCAGTCAGATGGACAAGATCGCGTACAGCGCGCCCGGCTGCTACAACGACATGGATATGCTCATTTGCGGTATGTATTCGCACGGCAACGTCGGCGGCGGTGAGCACGGCGGCTGCACCGACATCGAATATCGCACGCATTTCGCTTTGTGGTGCCTTTATCAGTCGCCGCTTATGATCGGATGCGACATCAGAAAAATGAACGACACGACAAAAGCTCTGCTCACAAATCCCGATCTGCTTGCAATCAATCAAGACGAGGACGCGCGTCCGCCCATTTTCTTCATCGGAAACAACGAGTCGAACGTTGTCGGTATGTTGAAGCATCTTTCAAACGGAGAGTACGTTTTCGCGTTCGTAAACTATTCCGATCATGACGCATACGCGTCCTGCGAGCTTTACGATATCGGTCTTTCCGCTTATGCAGGCTACGGATTTGAGCTCACCGATATCTTCACAAAGGAAGAATCCGGCCCGTACTGCGATTATTTCCCCGCTTACAGGATCGCAGCTCACGACATAAAGATCCTGCGCGCAAGGCTCGTTAAAATGCACTGATGAAGGACGAAAAATGTATGCGCTGTGCCGTTCATCTGTCGTCCGATGAGATCGGACTTTACAAAAAGCTCATAAATCGCGGTGCGGAGCGCGGTCTTTGCATCAAATGCCTTTCAGAAGAGCTTAACGTAAGCACAGATGAATTAAAAGAACGAATTGAATATTTTCGTTCGCTCGGCTGCACGTTGTTCTATCAATAAAGCATCCCGCGAAAAAGATCATACTCTTTTTCGCGGGATATTTTTGTCACTTTTCGTCAGTCGGCGAAGCTTTTTCCCCTTCGTCACCGATTTCCTTGACTATAGGTATAAAATGCTCCGCAAATTTTCCTCTGCCTCGTGCCTTTACGTAAAAATAGCCGATGACGGAAAATACAACGGCTCCGACAAAGTTGACAATAAGATCCTTCATTGTATCATGAAGTCCTATGTCAATATAGCCTCCGACGCCGAGCGCCTGCGTCGTTCCGTCCTCGTACACAAGAATAACGTCCTCTATCCCTTTCAGCTTGATGACGGTGTTCGTTTTCGTTTCATCAAGCAGGACGGAATTGATTCTGTCAACGACGGTGTCCTTTTGCATATCTATTCCGAGCAAATTGTCCGCGCCATACTCGAAAAATTCCCACACGACGCCAACCGTCATCGAAAAACAGAACGCAACAACGGCAAGATACACCGGCGAAAGCTTCAGCGAAAATCTGTCGCTTCGGTTCAAAAGATCGACAAGCGAAAAGCCTATTGCAGCGCAAAGGAAACCGTTCATTGTATGAAGGATCGTGTCCCAATGCGGCACGCGGACGTAAAAGCTGTTGATCTCGCCCAATATCTCCGCCGAAAAAATGAACAGCAATATGATTATTTCAAGCACTGCCGGAAGCTCGACGGCAAATCTGCGCTCAAAAACGCTCGGAAGTATCATCAAAATAAGGCTCAGAACACACAAAAACAAGCTTTGAAAATCTCCTCGAAGCGCAGACAGCACGCCGCTGACGATAACAAGCAATCGTAAAGTGAGATAAACGACAAGCGTACTCTTTTTCTTATATACGTTTTTACGGCTGTATTCGGAATTTTTAATTTTCTTCTTAAGCATTTTATTTCCCCCTCGCTCGTATCAATTA
>CAZOMK010000144.1:0-3867 GCA_964580615.1 uncultured Lachnospiraceae bacterium
CTTTCTTTGAAATATCTCTCGCATACATTTCGTTGAGAATATTTTTGAAAGGTGCGATTTCACTTTCGCCCTCGTCACTATCTATTCCGTCGTTTACGGCAATAAAGCGTACATTATGGTCGGGAAAGTAACTATCGGTATAGTTACCCACCGAAACATAATCACGACCGAGTCTTGAAAGGTCTTTGACCATTACCGTAGTGACATATCCCATTTCAACATCACTTAGCATTGCTTGAAATGCCGGTCGGTTGAAATTTGTTCCCGTATATCCGTCATCACAGTAGTGCTTTGTATTGGTAAGTCCCAATTCCTTTGCTTTTTGAGATAACAGTTTCTTTTGATTAGCTATGGAGTTACTCTCGCTTTCCGTACCGTCATCACGGGATAATCGGCAGTATAACGCCGTAATCCCTATATTTTCTTTTTTATTTTTCGACTGCATTATTGTCCTCCTTTCCGTCAGCCGAACACACATATTCTTCTGCCATTGTACTTGGTGGCGATTTATCTGTCAAATTCGGCTTTTGCCCCTCAATAAGTAGCCGGTGAGATGAGAGAAACTATAACCGGTTTTTAAAATTTCTCTCTACTCTTTAATTGCTGACTTTTTTCGAAATTCAGCAAAAATATTTTTGTTAATTTTCTGCAAACTAAAAAAGGCAAAAGAAAAAGCCGATACACCAACGTGTACCGACTTGAACCTTAAAAGGATAGACTTATCCCTTTCGGTTTTGGTATCACGTTAATGTATCGGCTTTGAAATTCAAAGACGGGGCTGCTATTTCACTTTCCGTCTGTCAACAGCACCATAAACATTGGCGGAAGTGGCGATATTTTCGCTTAGTATATCGCAGACCTTGTCCGACTTGCAGTCGTCCCTAATCTATTGTGATTTCATATTCAGTTGTAGTCCTCTATCGAGGATATTTATTGTATCATATAGAACATTTGTTTGTCAAGGAGTTTTTGTCGCAACACGAACACTTTTTTGATAACACTTGAAAAATCAGCGGAGGTAAGTCCGCCGATTTCATTATAATGTGAAGTTAATTATTCCTGGTATGGTAATTCCTTTTTTATTATCAAAGACTATTGCCACGCTATGTTTCGCTCTAGTGACGCCAACATAAAATTTTGATTTGCTTTGTGGCTTCATTTTTTTGTTATGATCCAATATCCAATCAAGCATCTTTGAAGTCGGGTAAATTAACACTCTTTCAAAAGTAAGCCCTTTGGATTCACCGAGATTCATTGCGGAATACATAGAATTTACAGATGTTCTTCGGGTATCTCTTAGTTGCACGGGTTTCCTTGCTCGTAGAAATATTCCGTAAGCGCATTATTCGCGGCTACCGCGGCTCTTTGCTCATCGAATTTGTGATTTCAAGCTCGTATCCTTTTCTGTCGGCATCATAATTTACATTTACGGTAATGGTTTCAACGATCTCACGGCTGTCTTTATCGACGATATTTATTAATATATCCGTCGGTTCTGTGAACCAACCCATAATTGAGTAAGACCATGGCTCATTTGAATTTTGTATGGGAATGAGATATGCAACGCTGATGTGTTCATCCTTGTCTTTAACACAAGAACCGTTATAAAAAACAGATATATCGAAGTGATCGTATACAGCTTCATTGTTCTTTAAGTTTGACGGTGTAACAGAAAAATTGAACAACGGCATATCAACGCCAAAAACGTTTTCTGTTGATGTACCCGAATTGAAGCAACTATCGTTCAAACCCAACTCTGTTGTTTCACCATTCGCTGCCTGTGCAGTGATTACAAAATACGATAGGACGCTGTTATCCGGAGTATCGGGAGAATTAAAAATATTCCCAAAGAATCCTCCTGCAATAATAAGAGACAAGCAGGCTGCCATAGATGCCCATTTTGCCCAAGTGTTCTTTTTCCTCTTTGGGGTGTAGCTAACGGCTTCATTGATATAGTTTTCGCCGATGTTACCAAGTGCATTTGAAAACTTTTTCGTAGTCATAATAAAACCTCTCTTTCCAATAGATACTCTCGTAATTCTTTACGGATTCTTGTGAGCCGAACAGAAACATTCTTTTCTGTCAACCCGACTTGTATTGCTATGTCGGCATAAGTATCGGAAAACCAATAGCGGCGCAAGAAAATCACACGGTTTTCTTTTGAAAGCGAATCTAAAAAGGATTCTATAATCCTGGTTAACTCACGCTCCGCAATTTCTTCTTCAATAGCGGTAGAAGATGTGAGACAATCTTCCAATTCCTCCATAACAATATCGTAATGGCTGTTTCGTTTGATGGCGGTGTTTTGCTCGTAGCGTTTAAGTGAAATGTTCCTTGTGATCTTGCAAACAAACGCAAGCAACGGATTTGGTTTAGCCGGGGGAATAGCGTTCCAGGTTCCCAAGTAGGCATCGTTTACACATTCTTCAGCATCTTGCCGATTGTTGAGAATTTTGAATGAGAGTGAGTGAAACACTTTACCGTATTTGCCGTCCAATTCTTTGATAGCTTGTTCAGACCGTTCAAAAAACAGTTCGATTATTTTTTCGTCATCCATCTGCTCGACCTCCTTTCACTTTTTAACTACGGTTTTGTCGCCAAAAACTACAAGAAAGAGAAAAGTTTTTATTATTATAGCATATTTCTATTGTCAAACGCTTATGCGAATGATATAATTACATCATATGAGGTATTCTTCACTTTTCGGTCATATTCAACGCGAAAGGAGCTTACATGAAAAGAAAACTATCTGCACATCGGACAGTGTACTATATAATCAGCGCATCCTTATACGTTATTCTTTATCTTTTGATGTCACTCATATTTTCAGTGCTGAAAAATTCAAAAAATGTAGGTCTTGTTTCAGCTGCGTTTTTTTACGCACTTGCAATATCGCTTCCGCTTATCATCTTCATCGTCATGCGGTTCAGCCTTTTCAAATGGTACGTTGACCCGATATCAGCGGCAATGATCCCGCTTTTCTTATATATTGGGATTGTATTTTCGCAAAAGAACGGTTCGAGAAGCTTTGCGTCTGCCGTTCGTCTGGCAAATGCAGAGCTGAACGACGACGGCGGCATGGGGTGGATGCTTTTGCTTGGAGTATTCATTCTCGGACTTGTGATGTCATTTTCCGTTGCCAGAAAAAACGGAAGGAGCGTTTCCTTCCGACTGATTTCAAGCTCCGCAAAAAAGTCTGCCGCACCGTTGATATCCCCTGTTGAAACGCCGTCCGATTGGGACTTTGATTTTGAAAGTCTGCGTAATTTCAACTCTCGAAATCCATTCACATACGACAAATTTTATCCGATCCCGCAAAGCGACGCGCTTTGCTGCATATATGCGATCTCGGAGGTTAGAATGGGCTGGCATCAGGGCTTTTTGGCAATTTTGAAGGACAAAAACTCACCTAAGCTGATTTTGAACATTGCCGAAAAAATAAATTTTCGGGACAATTTCAACGTCGATAAAAGCGGAAAGCTCATATTTTTGCAAGCGATGATATACTTCGGAGAGACGGGCGAAATCAACTGCCCGATCCTTATCATTGACCTTGAAAAAGAGAAATTCACCTACATAGAAACGGACAATGTCAACAGCACGTATACTGTTGAGGACGCGGGCGATCTCGTCTTTGAAATAAAGGCGGACGAGATACAAAAGAGCGATCCGGCGCTTGCGTCGCTCTGCGATAAAAAGCTTGACCTGAAGATTTCCGATTGGTACGATCTCAGCGAAATAAGTGCGCTTTACAATAAACTTAAAAAACAGATATAACGCAAAAAGGGCTGCCGAAGCAGCCCTTTTTTATTTAAGTCACATAAGTTCATAATTCAAATTCGTTGCCATTTGCCTTGAGTATTCGCT
>CAZOMK010000145.1:0-3846 GCA_964580615.1 uncultured Lachnospiraceae bacterium
AGCTTAATGTTCGAAGCCATTCTTGCGTCGAGCACCTTTACGATTGAGTTTGCAAGCTCCTCCGGAGTTCCGATCGGATATACTACCTTTTCATTGTTGTCCATAAAATATGCCTCTTAAAAAAATAATTTCAAATTAAATGCTTTTATTGCAAAAGCTTGATCTCGGAAAGAAAGCGCTCCGCATCAAGGGTGTTCGCATCGACTGAAGTTCCCTTTTCCCTCAAATGAGAAACGGTATCTTTGATCGACATCAGCGCCGCATCCTTGAGCACGCAAACGGCTTCCTCTCGCGATCTCGACTTTTCAAGTCCCGTATGCAAAAATGTCCTGCAACGTTTGCACGCTTCGTATTTACGCGTTTCTTCCGTATAATCGGCGACGAAAATGACAGTATCGAAAAGCGTCATTCCCCGTCTGCCAGTTGTATGATATCGGACGGCAGAGAGTATCTCCGGCACGGCATAAATCGAAAAAAGCTCACGAATCGCGCTGGGCGCCGCCGCCGCGTGCATGACATTGGGATGAATATCGTCCCGTATGTCACTGATTATATCAAAAAGTTTTATATAATTCAACTGTTTTTCCGAACTTAATTCCTTTGCTGAATCATGTGTCAGCGCCGCCGCGCGGAGCATTCCTTTTTTCTCCGGCAAAACGAAGTCGGCGATATACATTGCTTCTTTTTCAACGGCAAGCGTATGTGAAAACCTTTTTTCCGACATCAGCGGTCGAACAGACAGTCTCAGCTCATCAAGTGCGCTTTCGGAATATTTATCAAAGCCGTACAGCTCCTCTTTTCGGATATAATCATAAACCTCCGGTGATATATGCGCCGTCGGTGCTTTGCCTTCCGCTATCATCCCTCTGATAACAGAGGACGAGATAGGATACGGACTGACGGAAAGCAGCTTTACATTTGTACCGTACTTTTCCGAAAAATATTTCCCCTTTTCGATAAGCTTTTCCGTTTCTCCGAGCTCGCCTCGCGGCGCGCAGGCGACATCGACAGCTCGCAAAAGCTCGTCCGCGCGATGCCACGTATCAAGCGACAGAAACATATCCGTACCGCACAAAAGACTGATCTTTTCGTTTTCGACGGTGCTTCCGTAGAGCTCGTTAAGGGCGGCAACGGTATCAAACGTGTAGCTCGGTCCGGATCTGTCAAGCTCCAGACGTGAGACAACTGTGTTTTTGCAGTCCGCAAAGGCTTTTTTCGCCATTTGAAGCCTTTTTTCGGGGTCGTCCGCACCGATTATCGCCTTATGCGGCGGAACGGACGCAGGCATAACGATCAAAAGATCAAGTCCGCACTGCTCGACAAACGCCTCCGCAATACGCTTATGACCGTTATGCGGAGGTGAAAACGTACCTCCGTAAAGTCCGATCTTCATTTTATTTAAGCTCGATCCTTTTGTTTTTCTTGCTCGGACGGTAGAGCACGAAGCGTGAGCCGACGACCGAAACAGGCGCCGAATTTGTACGTTCCGATATAATATCGGACGCTTCTCTGCTCGTATAGGGGCAATTGTCGAGAACGCGGAGCTTTATCAGCTCACGCGCTTCAAGCGCATTTCCGACCTGCTTTACCGTTTCCTCTGTAATTCCGTCCTTGCCGATCTGAAAGATCGTATCGTAATCATTCGCAAGAGCGCGAAGCTTTGCTCTTTCCTTGCTTGTTATTTCAAGTTTCATTTTTCGATTTCCTTTATTATGGGTCTGATTTTTTTGGCGAAGCCTCTGAGCGCTTCACCTCTGTGGCTGATCTTATCTTTTTCGGCTGCTGTCAGCTCCGCCATTGTTTTTCCCTCCGCATCGCGGAAAAAGTACGGATCGTATCCGAATCCGCCCTCTCCCTTCGGCTCAAGCACGATCCTTCCGTCACAGCGTCCTTCGCTTATGATCGGCGCGATGCCGTATTCATCGGGAAAAACGCACGCTATAACGCAGGCGTAATGAGCGGTTCTTTGTTCGCTCGGCACATCACGAAGCTCGCGCACGAGCTTTGCGTTGTTTTTTTCGTCCGTGTGCCCCTCTCCTGAATAACGTGCGGAATAGACGCCGGGGGCGCCGCCGAGCGCATCGACGCAGATGCCGGAATCGTCCGCAATGCCGACATATCCCATCGACGCGGGGACGCGCGCTTTGATCAGCGCATTTTTTTCAAACGTATCTCCGTCCTCGACGATATCTCCCGAAAAGCCTATATCGGCGAGCGAAAGCAGCTCTGCCGACGGCGATATTTCGCGAAGGATACGTCTGAGCTCCTCAATTTTCTTTTTATTTCCGCTTGCAAGTACAAATTTCATATCAATCTCCGTTCCGCGCAACGCAAAATCTTACCTTACGATCCGCATCACGCCTCAAAAAGCGCCTTTACGAAATCCTCGCAGACAAACGGCTCCATATCGTCTATTCCTTCGCCAACTCCGATATATTTAACGGGAATTCCGAGCTCGTTCTTTATGGAGATAACTATTCCGCCCTTTGCCGTTCCGTCGAGCTTTGTCAGCACAAGTCCCGTAATGTTTGCCGCGTTTTTGAACTCCTTGGCCTGCATAACGGCATTTTGACCTGTCGTTGCGTCAAGCACAAGCAGCGTATCGCGCGCGCTGTCCGGAAGCTCACGTGTCAGGACGCGGTCGATCTTGGCAAGCTCGTCCATCAGGTTCTTTTTATTGTGAAGTCTGCCCGCCGTATCGACGATGAGCACGTCAGCGCCGCGCTTACGTGCCGCGGCAGCCGCGTCAAACACAACGGCAGCGGGGTCGCCGCCCTCGTTTTGACGTATGAGTGACGCGCCCGCGCGCTTGCACCACACCTCAAGCTGATCTATCGCCGCCGCGCGGAACGTATCCGCCGCCGCAATCACGACGCTTTTCCCCTCACGTATGAGGCTCGCCGCGATCTTTCCGACAGACGTTGTCTTACCGACGCCGTTAACACCGATCACAAGTATAACAGCCGGCTTTGTGGAAAGATTCAGCGGTTCGCCCTCGCCGATCATGCCGGATATTATATCTCGAAGTGCGGCTTTCGCCTCGGATGCCTCTGTCAGACGCTCCGCCTTGATGCGGCGTCTGAGCTCGTCGAGGATCTCCATCGTTGTATCGACTCCGACATCGGCTGTGATGAGCGTTTCCTCAAGCTCGTCAAGCATATCCTCGTCTATCTTTACAAAGCTCTGCAAAACAGAATCTATGCGCCCCATCAAAGCGTCCTTGGTCTTTTGCATTCCGCCTTTAAGTTTTTCAAAAAATCCCATACTTTTCTCCAATTTTTCGCATTTTACGAACCCGACGAATCAGATGCGTATTTCGATTTTGCTTCCATATCGTTAACATCAAGCGCAAGCACGCGAGAGATGCCGTGCTTCGGCATTGTAATGCCGTAAAGCGAGTCGGCTGTTTCCATCGTTCCGCGACGGTGCGTAACAATGACAAACTGCATATCAGTCGAATAGCGCTTGATATAATTCGCAAATCTGTCCACGTTGACCTCGTCAAGCGCCGATTCGATCTCGTCGAAGATGCAGAACGGCGTCGGATTGACGTGTATCATCGCAAACAACAGCGCGATAGCCACAAACGACTGCTCACCGCCGGAAAGCAAGGAAAGGTTTTTGATGACCTTACCGGGAGGCGCCGCCTTGATTTCGATTCCGCTTGAGAGCACGTCCGTCGGATCGGAAAGATATATTTCCGCGTTACCGCCGCCGAAAAGCTCTTTGAACACCTCTCCGAAGCGAGTGTTTATACGCACAAACGCATCGGAAAAAGCTTTTTCCATATCTGTATTGAGGTCGTTGATGATAGCGGTAAGATCATCCTTGGAGATGCGAAGATCC
>CAZOMK010000146.1:0-3845 GCA_964580615.1 uncultured Lachnospiraceae bacterium
ATATAATAGCTTATATATTGTCGAATCTAAGAAATACAGAATTATATTTTTGGAGGAAACTGAAAATGGGAACTTGTATTAACGGCGACCTCAGCGTTATAGCGATGAAGGGTTGCGAGGATTTTGCTAAATTGGTGAATGATTATATTGCCTCGTGGCGCACTCCGCACGGACGCGAGCCTCAGAATTATATCGTAAAGTCGGATTGTCCGCGATTCGGATCAGGCGAAGCAAAAGGACTTCTTTTCGAATCGCTTCGCGGCCATGATGTTTATATTATTGTTGACGTCTTTAATTACGGCGTTAAGTATAAAATGTACGGTGAGTATAACCGTATGAGTCCGGATGATCATTTTCAGGACCTCAAAAGAATTATAGGTGCGATCGCAGGTAAGGCACACAGAATTTCCGTCATAATGCCCATGCTTTACGAGGGCAGACAGCATAAGCGCTCCGCACGTGAGTCTCTCGACTGTGCAAGCGCGCTTCAAGAGCTTACCTCAATGGGCGTTTCAAACGTTATCACATTTGACGCTCATGACCCCAGAGTGCAGAATGCGATTCCGCTTTCGGGATTTGAAAACGTTCATCCCAACTATCAGATGATAAAAGCGCTTCTCAACAAGTTCCCGAACATCAAGCTTGATAAGGACAGTATGATGATCGTTTCTCCCGACGAGGGAGCTATGTCGCGTTGTATATATTACAGCTCCGTGCTCGGCATCGAGCTCGGTATGTTCTATAAGCGCCGTGACTATACAAGAATAGTTGACGGAAGAAATCCGATCGAAGCTCACGAATATCTTGGACGCGATCTCAAGGGAATGAACGTCATCGTCGTTGAGGATATGATCTCCTCCGGCGAATCAATGATAGATGTTTGCCGTCAGTTGAAGGAAAAGGGTGCTGCCAATGTGTATGTGTTCTGCTCGTTCGGTCTGTTCTGCAACGGACTTGAAGAGTTCGACAAAGCGTATGCGGACGGCTCGTTTACACAGATCTTCACAACAAACCTCATTTACAGAACGGACGAGCTTAAGTCGCGCCCATGGTATACGGAGGTCAATATGTGTAAGTACGTCGCAACGATCATAGATACGCTCAATCTCGACAATACAATGAGTGAGCTTCTCGATCCTGTTAATAAGATCCATAACATTATCGACAAATTCGGTGCCGCAAGCAGCGATCCCGATCAGATAAAGATCGAAAATTAAAACCTAAAGGATATATAAAAATGCTTAATTTGAAAAAAAAGATTGCGGAGGCTGTAAAATCCGCAATTTCGGCGCTTTATCCCGAAAGTAATGTAAACGCGGAAGATATAGCGTCGTACCTCGAATATCCGCCGGATAAGGCAATGGGCGACCTCGCTTTGCCGTGCTTCCGATTCAGCAGAGAGCTTCGTAACGCACCTCCCAAGATCGCGCAGGCTATAAGCACGTATATAGGCGAAAACGCACTTCTTTCCGATACAGCGGAGATGACTCTTGCGGGCGGATACCTTAATTTCCGCGTTGCGGATGCATATATAACGGAAAATATCTTTTCGGAAATATCCGAAAAGGGCGATAATTACGGGCGTACAAACGAGGGAGAGGGAAAGACGGTTGTACTTGACTATTCGTCCCCCAACGTCGCAAAGCCGTTCCATATCGGCCACCTCGGAACGACTGTTATCGGCCATTCACTCAAAAAGCTGCACGAATTCTGCGGCTATCACTGCATCGGTATCAATCACCTCGGTGACTGGGGCACTCAGTTCGGTAAAATGATCGTTGCTTACCGTCTGTGGGGCGATAAGGAAAAGATCGAATCGGGCGGAATAGACGAGCTTGTCGCATTGTATGTCAAGTTCCACGCGGAAGCGGAAAACGATCCGGAGCTTGAAAACCGTGCGCGCGCCGAGTTCCGCAAGCTTGAGGATGGAGACGAGGAAAGCCTCGCGCTTTGGCGCTGGTTTATCGACGTAAGCTTCAAGGAATATAATGTAACCTACAATCAGCTCGGTATTACCTTCGACAGCTACGCGGGCGAAAGCTTCTATACAGACAAAATGCCCGAACAGGTCGAAAAACTTCGTGATATGAACCTTTTGAAGCTCGACGACGGTGCTTCGATTGTAGATCTTTCCGAATTTAATATGCCCCCGTGCCTTATACTTAAGCGCGATGGCTCAACACTTTATCCCACACGTGATATCGCCGCTGCCGTTTACAGAAAACGCGAATATAATTTCGATAAATGTATCTATGTAACATCAGCCGGACAAAGTCTGCACTTTGCACAGTGGTTTAAGGTCGTTCAGCTCATGGGCTACGATTGGTATGATCAGCTCGTTCACGTTCCGTACGGAACAGTCAGCATAAACGGGGAAAAGCTCGCTACAAGAACTGGTAACGTAATACTCTTAAAGGATCTTTTCCGCACCGCGATCGAAAAGGTTGCGGAGATCGTTTCCGTTAAGAATCCGACGCTTTCCGAAACGGAAAAAGCGGCAACAGCCGAGGCTGTCGGCGTCGGCGCCGTTATTTTCTATTACCTTTCGTCAAACCGTATACGCGATATAAACTTCAATATGGAGGATGCGCTTAATTTTGACGGAAATACGGGTCCCTATGCTATGTATACCTACGCAAGAACCTGCAGCGTTAAAAATAAAGCAGTCGCAGACGGCGTCAAGTCCGCGAACGGTAAGGTAACGGCCGAGGAGGAGCGCCAGCTTCTTCTCACGCTTTCGCGCTTCGGTGAGATCATCAAGTCTGCGATCAGCGAGTACGAGCCTTCTGTCGTAACAAGATATATTCTCGATATTTGCGCTGATTTTAACCGTTTTTATCATAATTGCCCCATACTGACAGCGGAAAACGACGAAACAAAGTCATTCCGTCTCGGCTTGGTCGAGGGAGTTAATTCCGTGCTCGGAAATGCTCTTGAGCTTATTTGCATGAAAAAGACGGAACGCATCTGATTTTATCTAATAATTTTAATTTGTACGGAGGTTTTTATGTCCGGCCATAGCAAATGGAACAACATAAAGCACAAAAAAGAAAAAACTGACGCACAGCGCGCCAAGGTCTTTACAAAGATCGGTAAAGAGATAGCTATCGCTGTACGTGAGGGCGGAGCAGATCCCACATCCAACACAAAGCTTCGCGACCTTATCGCCAAGGCAAAGGCGAATAACGTGCCGAATGATAATATCGAGCGCACGTTGAAAAAAGCGTCAGGTAACGACGGTACTGTTTACGAGGAAGTTACCTATGAGGGCTACGGCCCCTGTGGAGTTGCCGTGATCGTTGAAACAACAACGGATAACAGAAATCGTACAGCAGGTGAAATGCGCCACTATTTCGATAAATACGGCGGAAATATGGGTACAAACGGTTGTGTAAGCTATATGTTTACGGAGCGCGGCGTTATTCTAGTCGCAAAGGAGATCGAGCCCGATGCAAAAGCGCCGAGAGGCACAAAGCCCACGCCCGTCTCCGAGGACGAGCTCATGGAAGCGGCACTTGAAGCCGGCGCTACCGACTTCATCCCCGACGACGAAGGCTTTGAGATCTCGACAGAGCCGAACGACCTTTCTTCGATCAGAGAAACGCTTGAGGCTGCGGGATACCCCGTTATATCCGCTGAAAAGGATATGGTTCCTCAGAGCTATGTTACACTCACTGACGAGGACGCTATCAAAAATATGAATACGCTTCTCGATATGCTCGACGATAACGACGACGTTCAGAACGTATTCCATAACTGGGAACAGGACGAAGAATAATAAAAAAGCACCCGAAAGGGCAACTCAATAAGGGATTTATAATCCTGTAAAATATCGGCATAGTCGT
>CAZOMK010000147.1:0-3785 GCA_964580615.1 uncultured Lachnospiraceae bacterium
CTCTCCCGAACTCATCAAGCTCTATGAGATCATGCGAAGCACTGACGGTATCTACGGCGGACGCTTCTCCGGAGCCGGATTTAAGGGCTGCTGCATGGCGTTGATCGACCCGTCGTTCGAAGAATCCGTTCTTGAAACGGTAAAACGCGAATATATATCCGCATTTCCCCAACTAAAAGAAAAATACAGCGCTCACATCTGTCTGACCGCTGACGGAGTTAAGCTATGAAATGTCTGATTTTAGCTGCCGGATACGCAACTCGACTTTATCCTTTAACTGAAAATTTTCCGAAGCCGCTCCTCACCGTCGGAGAAAAAACGATCCTCGATTGGCTTCTTGACGATATCGACACCTCCGGCGAGATCGACGAATATATCGTAATTTCAAATCATAAGTTTGCCGAACATTTCAAGGCTTGGACGAAAACAAAAAAATACAAGGTAACAGTCGTCGATGACGGAACAAGCACAAACGAAACCCGCCTCGGCGCCGTCTGCGACATTAAGTTCGCCATCGACAAGCTCGAAATCGACGACGATATGCTCGTTATCGCCGGTGACAATGTGCTCGATTTCAGTCTTACGCATTTCATCGCGTACTGCAAGGCGAAAAACTCCTCCTGCGTCATGCGTTATTACGAACCGTCGGCGCAAAAACTCTTGAAATGCGGAGTTCTGTCCGTTGACGGTGACGATCTTGTGACCGATATGACAGAAAAATCACCGACTCCCGCCACACATTGGTGCTGTCCGCCGTTTTATTATTACACAAAAACAGACGCAAAACGAATTTCAGACGGCATAGCCTCCGGCTGCGGCACAGACGCGCCTGGAAGCTACATCGCGTGGCTTTGCAAGCAAACAGCGGTTCACGCAATGGAAATGCCCGGAAGCAGATATGACATCGGCAATCTCGAAAGCTACGAAGCAGTAAAAAAGTCATACAGGGGGATCGAAAAATGATGAAAAACACAATTGATCTCAGCGGTAAAACAGTTCTCGTCACCGGAGCCGCAGGCTTCATCGGCGCAAATCTTGTTTCGGAGCTGCTCGGCACCGTTTCTTCCGTCAGCATCGTAGGCATCGACAATATGAACGATTACTACGACGTTTCCATCAAGGAATACCGTCTTTCCGAAATCAAAGCGCTCGTAAATGCGAATCCCGCAAGCTCCTTTACTTTTATAAAAGGTAGTATCGCGGATAAAGCGCTGATCGAAGATATTTTTGCAAAGCATAAGCCCGATGTCGTTGTAAATCTTGCGGCTCAGGCAGGTGTCAGATATTCAATCACAAATCCCGACGCGTATATCGAAGCGAATCTGATCGGATTTTATAACATCCTCGAAGCTTGCAGGCACTTCCCCGTCGAGCATCTCGTGTATGCGTCGTCGTCGTCCGTTTACGGCTCAAACAAAAAGATCCCGTATTCGACGGACGACAAGGTCGATAACCCCGTTTCGCTTTACGCGGCAACAAAAAAGTCAAACGAGCTTATAGCTCACGCTTACTCAAAGCTGTATAATATCCCCTCAACGGGTCTGCGCTTTTTCACCGTCTATGGACCGGCAGGACGTCCCGACATGGCGTATTTCAGCTTCACAAATAAGCTTTTGAAGGGCGAAACGATTCAAATTTTCAATTACGGCGACTGCAAACGCGACTTCACCTACGTCAGCGATATTGTTGAGGGCGTCATAAGAGTGATGAAAAAGTCGCCCGAAAAGAAAAACGGCGAGGACGGACTGCCGATCCCGCCATACGCGATCTACAACATCGGCAACAGCAATCCCGAAAATCTCTTAGACTTCGTGCAAATATTGAGCGAGGAGCTTGTCCGTGCCGGTGTTTTGCCGTCGGACTATGATTTCGACGCGCATAAGGAGCTCGTCCCCATGCAGCCGGGAGACGTTCCCGTAACATACGCGGATACGTCTGCGCTCGAACGCGACTTCGGCTTTAAGCCGCACACGTCTCTGCGCGAGGGGCTTCGTCGATTCGCGGAATGGTACAAGGAATTTTATAAAATATGAGCTTTCTTTAAGCTCAAAAGCAGGCTTGATCGACAGCCGACAATGCAAATTAATCTGCATTGTCGGCTGTTTTTGCATGAATATTCATCAAATAAACGATTTTTATTCGAATTTCTCTTGAAGATACGATTTTACTGTGATATACTGAAAAAAGAATTCCCCATAAGACGAAAAGGAGATTACATAATGGCAAAAAACGTTAAAAGTTCAGCCGAGATCATGCTGAATCCGGCATACGAGCTCATTAAAGAAGAATATCTTCCCGATATAAAGAGCTGCGGTATGTTTTTCCGTCACAAAAAGAGCGGCGCGCGCGTTTGCGTTTTCTCTAACGATGACGAAAATAAGGTTTTCTGTGCAGGATTCCGCACAACTCCCGAAAACAGCACCGGCGTTCCCCACATAATCGAGCACTCCGTGCTTAACGGCTCGGATCACTTCCCCTCCAGAGATCCTTTTATGTCGCTCGTTAAGGGTTCCCTTCACACATTCTTGAACGCAATGACATATCCGGATAAAACGATCTATCCCGTTGCAAGCTGCAACGATACGGATTTCAAAAATCTGATGCACGTTTACCTCGATTCCGTTTTCTATCCGCTTATTTACAAGCGTCCCGAAATCTTCATGCAGGAGGGCTGGCATTATGAAATGAACTCTCCCGAAGATGAGCTTGTTGTTAACGGCGTTGTATACAGCGAAATGAAGGGCGCACTTTCTACCCCCGACTCCGTTGTTTACGAAAACGTAACCCAGCATCTCTATCCCGATACTACATACGGCGTCAACTCCGGCGGAGATCCCGATCACATCCCCGAACTGACCTACGAAAGCTTCCTTGATTTCCACAGAAGATATTATCATCCCGTAAACTCCTATCTCTGCATCTACGGCGACGTTGATGTTGAAGAAAGACTTGCTTGGCTCGATGAAAATTATCTCTCCAACTTCGATATAATCCCGCTCGATTCTCACATCGACGTCCAGAAGGAATGGAACGGCGTTCATGAGGAATCCGGCACATACTCCGTCGGTGAGGACGACGAAACGGAAGGTAAATCTTATTTCGCATATTCCTCCCTTTGCGGCGGCGTTTCCGCTGTTGAAACGGCTGCATGGGAAGCGATCTCGGACGTTCTTTTTGCCCCCGGCGCGCCCCTCAAGCAGGCTCTTCTCGACGCAGGCATCGGTAACGATATTTACGGCGGCTACGGCAATCATATGCTTCAGCCCATGTTCACTGTTATTGCAAAGGAAGCAAAGGCCGAGGACAAGGACAAATTCTTCGAGATCATCGACCGTGTGCTCCGTGAGCAGGTCGAAAACGGCATAAACAAGGATTCGCTCCTCTCCGCACTTAATTCCGCTGAATTCAGATGGCGCGAGGCTAACTTCGGCGGCCCCAAGGGTCTGAGCTACATCATCAGCTCCTACGCAAGCTGGATCTACGACGATAACGCTCCCTTCGATAACCTCAAAAACAACGAGGTTTATGAATTCCTCAAGGAGCAGATCAACACAAACTACTTCGAAAATCTCATAAAGACATATCTTGTTGAGTCAAAGCACGTTCTGCATTACGTTATGCACCCCGAAAAGGGTCTGCTTGACCGTCAGAATGCCGCGCTCAAGGAAAAGCTCGCCGCTTACAAGGCTTCTCTTTCCGAGGACGAGGTCAACGCTATCGTTGAAGCAACAAAGAACCTCCGCGCATATCAGTCCGCACCGCCCACAGAGGAAGAACTCAACTGC
>CAZOMK010000148.1:0-3783 GCA_964580615.1 uncultured Lachnospiraceae bacterium
TCATAGAACTGTGCAAGGCGCGACGTAAGACAATACGAATCATCCTCGGACATTGCATCCTGCTGCAGGAAGTCCTCGCGGATCGACTGAGCGACCTCAAGGGTCAGTCTGTCGTCTGCGGAAAGTGCATCTATACCGACGAGCTTAACGATTTCATCAAGCTCCGCTTCGTTTGAAAGGATTCGCATTGCCTCCGTGATCTGATCCATCCAATCGGAGGCGACATTCTTTTCATACCAGGGTGCAAGTCTGTCCTTATAAAGCGAGTAAGAATTAAGCCAATTTATCGCTGGGAAATGGCGTCTGTATGCGAGTGAGGAATCAAGTCCCCAGAAAACCTTAACTATACGCAAGGTCGCCTGTGAAACAGGCTCGGAAATATCGCCACCGGGAGGGGATACGGCGCCGATAGCGGTCAACGCGCCGATTCTGTCATCGCTTCCGCTACATCTGACCATACCGGCACGTTCATAGAACTGTGCAAGGCGCGACGTAAGGTAAGCGGGATAACCCTCCTCGCCGGGCATTTCCTCAAGACGTCCGGACATTTCGCGGAGCGCCTCAGCCCAACGAGATGTGGAGTCCGCGATGACGGCGACGGACGCGCCCATATCGCGGAAGTATTCCGCGATCGTTATTCCCGTATAAACAGACGCTTCACGCGCCGCAACGGGCATATCCGAAGTATTTGCTATAAGAACAGTACGCTTCATGAGCGACGAGCCTGTCTTCGGGTCTGCGATTTCGGGGAATTCCTGCAAAACGTCTGTCATTTCGTTGCCGCGCTCGCCGCAGCCTATATAAATAACGAAATCCGCATCTGACCACTTTGCGAGCTGATGCTGAACGACTGTTTTACCGGATCCGAAGGGGCCGGGGATGCAGGCTGTACCGCCCTTTGCGACGGGAAACATCGAGTCAACATTACGCTGACCGGTTATAAGCGGCTCGTTGGGAGGCAGCTTTTCCTTATACGGACGAGCACGTCTGACGGGCCATTTCTGCATCATTGTGATCGGTTCGAGCTTATCGTCGGCGACTTTAAGCTTACCGATAGCGTCCGTAACCGTATAATATCCCGAAAGGAGCTCCTCGACAACGCCGGACGTGCCGGGAGGCGCCATGATTTTGTGCTTTACAACCTCATTTTCAAGGACGACGCCGTAAATATCGCCGCCGATAATAGTATCTCCGCGCTTTGCCGTTGCTTCAAAGTACCACTTTTTTTCGCGGTCAAGCGCAGGAATATTTACGCCGCGCGTTATATTGGGGCCGACGGCATTTTTGATTGCGACGAGAGGGCGCTGAATACCGTCGTATATATTCTCCATAAGTCCGGGACCGAGCTCGACCGAAAGCGGAGCGCCGGTTGAGACAACCTTATCGCCTCTGCCGAGGCCTGCGGTTTCCTCGTACACCTGAATGGAAGCTCTGTCGCCGTGCATTTCGATGATCTCACCGATAAGGCTGTCCTCACCTACTCTGACAACGTCGAACATATTGGCTTCGCGCATTCCTTCCGCAATAACGAGAGGTCCGGAAACCTTAATTATCCTTCCTTCTGTCACTTTTGTAACCATACCTTTCTTAACGGAGCAAAAGGGCACTTTTTCCCCGTTAGAGAATCATAATTTACTTTAACTTTAGCCTGTTTTTTAATCTCGGAACAGGATATCGGCGCCGACCGCCGTTTCAACGTGTTCCTTTATGACGCGCATGCCGTAATTCATTGTACCGTCAGCGGATGCTTCGGGAAAAACGGTGATCGCAGGCAGTTTACGCTTTGAATAGCGCTTTATTTCGGCATCGATCAGCTCTGCATAATTTTGCATTATAAAAATGATCGCATAGCCGTTTTCCGACTCTGTTTCCGATTCCTTCACCAAGGACGAAAGCACAGACGCGGCTTTCTCCGCCGACTCCACCTCATGAACCGAATAGCCGAGCGCAATAAATCCGGCAACGTCAGCTCTGTTACCGATTATACCGATTTTATACATAGAAAAGACGCATCCTTTCTCCGATCGCTTCGGCAGGCAGTCCCGCGCGCTTTCCCGCAAGGATTATGCGTGCATTTTTCGAATTATACTCAGCCGAAACGAGATATGCAAACGGGATCTCGCATCCGAAGGGCACCTTTTTAGCGGCATATACCGCCTCAAGATACGCATTATCGAGCGCTCGTTCCGTCTCTCCGAGCGTCCTTGAGGCATCAAGCGCCGTTGACAGCTCCGGTCTGAATTTTATTGCCGTATCAACGACAGATTCGCCGTTTGCAACAGCTTCGACAAGCGCGATTACGGGGATCTTTCCGCCGACTGCAAGCGCACGCTCTGCAGTTGCCGCGGCTGTCTGATCGTTCAGCCTTGAAATTCGCAATGCGGTCATTATATTTGCGGAATCGACCTTCAAAACGACTGCATCGGAGATAAACCTGCTTCCCGTCTCCTTTGCCTGTTCAAGCATCGCTTCAAGGCAAGCCTTATCTATCGGAAGGTCGATCGACTGAGGATCTCCCGTTTTTGTGAAGGCGTCGGAGGCGACTTTTGCGGCATCCGAGAGCTTTGTCGGCAGCTTTGAATAATCGTTTGACGCGACAAGAAGCTGATATTCGTTTTCGGGCAATGTGCCGCAGGCGAACATCAATCCGTCCGTCTGCATTCCCTTTGCGGCGCATTTGATAGCCGTTTTTATGTTGTTTGCATCATACGGGTATCGCATAAATGTAAACATATCTTCGACCGAAACGACCTCATCGACCGTATCAAAAGCGCTGTTTACCATTTCATTGCAAAGCTGATTTTCCGTCACCGAATTTTTACGGTAAGCTTCAATGAGCATTGCCGATGCGGAGGCGGCATCGGGCGCGTCGAGCATTCTCGAAAGGAGCTCACGGCAAACGCCCTTTTCCTCGATTGAGCGCAGATACGCCGATGCGTAAAGGTATTCCGTATCCTTTGAGCGTTTTTTTGCCGCCGCATTTTTTTTGATATTATTTATGCTGATCATACTTCTGGATAAAGGGTCTTATAGACCACGGGGTCGAGCTTTTCGCGAAGATCGCCCACAAGAAGCGAGAACGAGCAGTTTTCCTCGATCTGACCGCATCTGACGATCACGCCGCCGTCGATATTGGCCGAATCGTCTGCAAGGACAACGCGGCGAAGCACGTCCGCACCGAGATCCTTCTTACGGTTATTCTTTATTGAGAACACGCAATATTCACCGATATCCGCCATGTCTTTTTCGTTGAAGACAAGCTCAAAGCGCGACGAATCGACGCTCTCGCCGTACATCGTCTCCTTCGACTCCGCGGCGGAGATATGATTTTTTATCGCACCGATCGCAAAGGAAATAACAAGCTCGGCGTATTTCTCACGCGGAAGCGAGTAGATGAAATCAAGCGCATTTTTGTATGCCGCATCTACATTTTTACTTCTCGCACCGGAAACAACGTTGCGTCGTGTCATTGCCGAGGCGGATCTTGCTCTTGTGATAATTGCTTCAGCTTCTTTTTCAAGAGAAGCGTCGATCTCGGCAACGGCCTCTGCCGTAAGCGCGTCGTATTCCGCCCTCACACGATCAGCTTCATCCTTAGCCGCCGCGAGGATAGCTTCGCATTCTCTGCCCGATTCTTCCTCGATCTTGGCGATTATATTCTGAAGTCCGTTCATTATCGTTTATATAAAGCTTATGCAAAGATTATCGGAATAAGCGAGATAAGAAGCGCAAAGATCGCGTACGTTTCAACGAGCGCCGCAGATGTAATAGCCTTACCTACTT
>CAZOMK010000149.1:0-3755 GCA_964580615.1 uncultured Lachnospiraceae bacterium
CGTTAACCCTGCTGTATGCCAGGGCTGCGGTGCGTGCACGGTAACTTGTCCGTCCGGCGCAATGGATCTTCACGGCTTCTCAAGCAGACAAATTATGGCGGAGGTTGACGCAATATGCAAGTAAACGAAAATTTCACACCCACTATTGTGGCGTTTTGCTGTAACTGGTGCTCCTATGCGGGCGCTGACCTTTCGGGTACAAATCGCTTGCAGTATCCCGCAAACGTGAAGATAATTCGCGTTCCGTGCTCCTGCCGTGTAAACCCGATGTTTATTCTTCGCGCTTTCCAAAGAGGTGCCGACGGAGTTATAATTTGCGGCTGCCACCCCGGCGACTGCCACTATACCTCCGGTAACTTTTTCGCGCGCAGACGTGCAACGCTCCTTTTCAGTATGCTCGATTATTTCGGAATCGAACG
Source organism: uncultured Lachnospiraceae bacterium (assembly GCA_964580615.1). Taxonomy (GTDB): domain Bacteria; phylum Bacillota; class Clostridia; order Oscillospirales; family CAG-272; genus DTU064. The sequence goes on from CAZOMK010000149.1 coordinate 420, forward strand.
TAACCGTACAAGACTTGAATGGGTCTCTGCGGCTGAAGGTGCAAAGTTTGCCGCAACAATGAATGATTTCGTGGCTCAGATCACTACGCTCGGCCCGAATCGCAGATTGGAGGATCTGAGATGCAGGAAATGATGAAAAAAAGAGCAATCGAACTGCTCTCCGAGGGCGCTGTCAACCGTGTGATCGGTTGGATTCCCGGCGAATTCTCTTATGATATGACACCCGCCGTTTTCACAACGGTCGAGGAAATCGAAAAAAACTTTGTTTATAATGATTTCTGCGGCGCTAACGTTTCAAAATACGTTATGAAGGAGCAGAAAAAGAACGGCGAGGGAAAGATACTTGCTTTCCTCAAGCCTTGCGATACCTATTCCTTTAATCAGCTTACGGCGGAGCATCGCATCGTTCGTGAAAACGTTCACGTTATCGGTGTAGGCTGCAACGGTATGGCTGATGTCGATAAAATAAAGGCAAAGGGAATCGACGGTATCATCGGTATCTCCGTTGACGGCGATAACTATAAGGTCGAAACGGTTTACGGCACCGAAACAGTTGCCAAAAACGATGTTATGGCTGAAAGATGTCTCGCTTGTAAGTCCAGAAAGCTCATGGTATACGATGAGATCATCGGCGAGGACGGCGAGGTAATACCCGAAAGCGGACGCTTCGATATGGTTGCCAAGCTTGAACAGATGACGGCGGACGAACGCTTCGAGTTCTGGAGAGGCGAGCTTTCCCGTTGCATCAGATGTAATGCCTGCCGTAACGTGTGCCCCGCTTGCACCTGCGAGCAGTGCATATTCGATAACCCGAATTCCGGTGTAGCTCAGAAGGCGGCGGCAGACTCCTTCGAGGAGAATATGTTCCACATCATCCGCGCGTTCCACGTCGCAGGCAGATGCACAGACTGCGGCGAATGCTCAAGAGTATGTCCCGAACATATCCCGCTCCATCTCCTTAACCGTAAGTTTATCAAGGATATCAACGAGCTTTACGGCGAGTATCAGGCAGGTGAGGATACGGAATCCAAGAATCCGCTCACATCCTACACCTTCGATGACGCTGATCCGTCCATTGTACATGAAAGGGGGAACGACTGATGAAATTCATTTCTTCCGATAAGCTTGAGCTCTTTTTCGAGAGAGCTTCCGAAAAGCTTAATGTTTATGTTCCCGTCGATACGGTGAACGGCGCTTCTTATAAAAAGTGGGAGCACGGCGTTGCTGTTTCAAAAGCGCTTCATACAACAAAAAGCGCAAAGGATTTCTTCTTCCCGCAGACAGAAAACCTCGTCGGCTTCAAAATGAACGGAAAAAACATCGAGATCATCGACACTCGCAGTGAAACAGAGGATTATGCGATCTTCGGCGTTCGCGCGTGCGATGTTCGCAGCTTTTCCATACTTGATAAGGTGTTCCTTGCAGAGCCTGTCGATTCTTATTATAAAAATCGCAGAGAGCATGGCTTGATCCTCGGTCTTGCCTGCAATCGTCCTGCCGAGACTTGCTTCTGTCAGACTTTCGGCATTGACGCGGCAGAGCCTAAGGCGGACGTTGACTTTACCGAAGCTGACGGCGGATACTTTGTATGCGCCAATACCGAGCGCGGTGAGGCTTTCGTGGCTTCCGTTGCTGATGTTTTCGAGGATCGCGATCCCGCTCCCGCAGAGGAAGCTAAGGCTAAAACACGCGAGATCATGAAAAAGCTCCCGCTTGCCGATCTTACAACGGAAGGCTTCGGCGGCGATAAGCTCGATAAGCTCTTCGACGATCCCCGTTGGAGCGAGCTTTCCGAGGCTTGCCTCGGATGCGGCACTTGTACGTTCGTTTGCCCGACCTGCCAGTGCTACGATATTCGCGATTATGATACCGGTCACGGAATTTGCCGTTTCCGCTGTTGGGATAGCTGTATGTATTCCGATTTTACAAAAATGGCGGGCGGAAATCCCAGACTTACACAAAAAGAACGTTTCCGTCAGCGCTTTATGCATAAGCTCGTTTATTTCCCGTCGAACAATGACGGCGAGTACGGTTGCGTAGGCTGTGGCAGATGCCTCGCTTCGTGCCCGATACACATGAATATTGTAAAAGTAATGAAAAAACTTTCGACGGAGGCAAATAATGACTAATGAATCTCTTATCCCGCATCTTGGGGTAGTTACGGATATTCGTATTGATACACCCGACGTCAAGACCTTCCGTGTCCTGACACCCGACGGCAAAAAGCCATTCGAGCATATGCCCGGTCAGTGCGCTATGCTCTCTATCCCCGGTGTTGGCGAGGCTTTGTTCTCGATCACATCGTCCCCCACAAATAAGGATTATATCGAATTTTCCATTAAAAAATGCGGATGCCTCACAGAATGGCTTCACATGATGGATGTCGGTCAGCAGATCACCATACGCGGACCGTACGGTAAGCCGTTCCCGGTTGAAACAGAGCTTAAGGGAAAGGATCTTCTCTTTATCGCGGGCGGTATCGGTCTTGCACCGCTTCGTTCCGTAATCAATTATGTTCGCGCAAATCGCGAAAACTACGGCACAGTGCAGATCGTGTACGGCGCACGCTCCAAGGATGACCTTGTAGACTATAATGAGATCATCAATGAGTGGATGGCGGACGAGGGCGTTGAAGTTAACCTTACGATCGACCGTGAGCAGGAAGGCTGGGACGGTCACGTAGGCTTCATCCCCAACTACGTTAAGGAGCTTAACCCCGATCTTAAAAAGACTGTTCTTATGTGCGGCCCTCCCGTTATGATCAAGTTCACGCTTCAGGGGCTTATGGATCTCGGATTTGAAAAGACTCAGATATACACAACAATGGAGCTTAAGATGAAGTGCGGCATCGGCAAGTGCGGACGATGCAACATCGGCGACAAGTATGTCTGCAAGGACGGTCCCGTATTCCGTTTCGATCAGCTCGACGATCTTCCGGATGAATATTGATCCGATACTAAAAAGAAAATGGAGAAAAATACATGGAAAATATGGTGAATATCTTTCTGTATGGCAAAAAGTACGAGGTTCCCGCAAGCTTGACCATTATGGGCGCTATGGAGTACGCTGGTTATCAGCTTGTTCGCGGATGCGGATGTCGTAACGGCTTCTGCGGCGCTTGTGCGACTATATATCGCATCAAGGGTGACCGTGAGCTTAAGGCTTGCCTCGCTTGCCAGACAAAGGTTGAGGACAATATGTATATTGCGACACTGCCTTTCTTCCCGCTCGTAAAGCAGGTGTATGATATGGAAAAGGTGCCCGTAACCGAATCGGTCATGATGCAGCTTTATCCCGAAATTTACGCTTGCATCGGCTGTAATGCCTGCACAAAGG